>DASUIO010000054.1:0-4624 GCA_036279755.1 Polaromonas sp.
AGCCGTTCTCCACCTTCGGTTGGATACAGCCGGCCGGGATGGACACATTTTCGTCGAGAGCCCGTTGCGCGGACGCTGCGATGTCGGTGTCGCTTCGTTTGTAGGAAGGGGACAGCCGTACCTCGATGTCGACCGCCAGCGCCTTCACGCCGCTGACGCGCCGCGCAGCCCGCTCAGCCGCATGCTTCTCCGCGTAGTTCGTGAGGTGCCCGGTCAGGGTCACCACGCCATCCTTGACGGTAACGCCGACGTCGGTGGCGTTGACGGCTGGATCCCATGCCAGTTCGTCAAGAATGTCCTTTTGCAATTGAAGATCTGTTTTCATGACTCTGTCTTTCATGGATGATTGGCGGCACGAATCACATGGCGGCCTTTTATGGCCCTGGCATGGCCAATCGGGTATCAATACTGTCAACTTACTGGATAGCGATCCGTTTGGCACCGGACTTGCTCGTGGCCTTCTTGGGTAGCTCCAGGCTCAGCACGCCATCGCTGTATTTCGCCACGACCTTGCTTTCGTCCACGTCATCGGCCAGGCTGAAGGTGCGCGACACGGCGCCATAGTAGCGTTCGCTGCGCAATACCTTCCCGCCGTTTTCCTTGAATTCCTTGGCGTCTTGGGTATGGGCATCGATCTGCACGATGTTGCCGTCGATGCGAACATTGATGTCCTCTTTCTTGACACCGGGCAGGTCGGCACGGACCTTGTAAACGTCGCCCTTCTCGACGACATCGAGGCGGATGTCCATTCCACCAAAGAGTTCCTTGTCCAGGCGCCAGGGATCAACGAAGCGCGGCAGCATGGCTTCCAGCGGATTGAGGACGGGTTCAAACAAACGTAGTCCGTTCATGATTGTTTCTTGTAAAGTGACATAAACACAGGCAACTGGCCACAGCCTTGATCATGCTGATCTGACCGCGAAGAATTGAGTTATAGGCCGGGCCCAAGTCATGGACTTGATGTATCTCAAACAGGAAGCACAGCGTCAAGTGTTTATGCTCTATCCTTTGATGAATCTATGCACATCCTCTGGAAATACCTTCGTCCCCAGCGCAAGCTGGTTGCGCTGGCCTTGCTGCTGGCCGCGGTGAGCCAGATTCTGGCGCTCGTGGACCCCATCATCTTTGGCTGGCTGATCGATGGCTACGCCACTCAACGCAATCTGAAGAGCGACGAGGAGCTGGTGCGCGGCGCGCTGGTCCTGCTGGCACTGGCGGTGGTCGTGGCGCTGGTGTCACGGGCCACCAAAGCGATGCAGGAGTATGTGGCTCGGCTGGTGGTCCAGCGGTTTGGCACGCAGATTTTCAACGACGGCCTGCGCCAGACCATGCGCCTGGAAATGCAGGAATTTGAGGACCGGCGAAGCGGCGAAACCCTGTCGCTGCTGATGCGCGTGCGCGCCGACACCGAGCGCTTTCTCAGCGCCTTCATCAATGTGCTTTTTGCCTCGGTGATCGGCATGAGCTTTCTGATCTGGTACGCGGTGACCAAAAGCTGGGCGCTGGTGCCGGTGTTCCTGATCGGGCTGCTGGTGCTGGGCGGTTTGAGCGGTCTGCTCAGCCGGCAAATCCGTGGCCAGCAGCGCTCCATCAACCGCGAAACCACGCGCAACGCTGGCTTCATCACGGAGTCGCTGCGCAACGTGGCGCTGATCAAAAGCCTTGGCCTGACTTTTCGCGAAATCCGCCGCCTGCAAATGCAGACGGAGGAGATTTTTGCGCTTGAAATGGCCAAGGTTCGACATATTCGCATGCTGTCGTTTTTGCAGGGCTCCACGCTCAGCCTGCTCAAGCTGTCGGTGCTGTTCACACTGCTGTGGCTGATTTTTCGCGATGTATTGAGCACTGGCGAACTGATCGCCATGCAGTTCATTGCAGTGGCCATTCTGGCGCCCCTGCAGGAGCTGGGCACCATCATCCTGGCCTGGCGCGAGGCCAGCGCGTCGATGAGCCACTTTGCCGAGCTGATGGCCAAGCCGGTGGACCGCCGCCCGCCGCATGCGCTGCCGATCGGGCCGATCGAGTCGCTGCGTTTTGACAACGTGGTGTTTCGCCACCGCGGCGCGACGGGCAATGCGCTCGACGGAGTGTCCTTCAAGGCGGTGCGCGGCGACACCATTGCCTTTGTCGGCCCCTCGGGCTCGGGCAAATCCACGCTGGTCAAGCTGCTGCTGGGCCTGTACCGGCCCGCCGAAGGCGAGGTTTATTACAACGAGGTGGGTAGCCGCAACCTGCGCTATAACGAGGCGCGGCGCCAGGTCGGCTATGTGACGCAGGAGACCAGCCTGTTTGCCGGCACCGTGCGCGAGAACATGCTGTTTGTCCGCCCCGACGCCAGCGACGCGCAAATCCTGCACGCGATGGCGCAGGCCTCCTGCACCGCCTTGCTGGCGCGGCTGCCGCAGGGGCTGGACACCCTGATTGGCGAGTCGGGCGCCAAGCTCTCGGGCGGCGAGCGCCAGCGCCTGTCGATTGCGCGGGCGCTGCTGCGCGAGCCGCGCCTCCTGATTTTTGACGAAGCCACCTCGGCCCTGGACTCGCTCACCGAGCAGAAAATCACCGAGACCATGCGCGAGGTTTCCAACGCGCGCACGCAGATCACGCTGCTGATTGCCCACCGCCTTTCCACCGTGCTGCACGCCGACATCATCTACGTGCTGGAAAAAGGCCGCATCACCGAGAGCGGCAACCACACCGAACTGGTGGAACAAAAAGGCCTGTATTACGCCATGTGGCGCGAGCAGATCGGGGAGCGCGACCCGGTGGCGCTGCTCGATCCCGATTGATCCGGCCGCGGTTTGCGGTGTCGGCAATGTGGCGAAACAATCAAGAGCCGCTGTACCCGGTATCGATGACTAAACCCAACCAGCCATTCGATTTGTCGCACGAGACGTCAAGCCAATATCCGGGTAATTGACGCCAAACAGTCGCTCGCATTGGGTCAATGCTGTGCTCGCTTAGAATGAAGTCGGGTGTTCACACTGTGTGTTGTGGTGTGACAGGTTCATGCGCTGGTCGGGCCGCCACGCGGAGTAACTCCGACCATGTACCAAATGCCAAGCCCCGCCGCCCATGCGTTCTCTGTGTTTTTTGCAGCCGCATCGATCCACACAGTCCCTACCAAGTCGTTCGAGCACCTGGCGAACACACATGCTGTCCATGCGGTGGCAAGTTCGCCTTGGCCGCCGCCCGTAAAAGCCTGGGCATTTCAATCCCTGCAAGGATCACCCAAGTCAGGCGCTGACGCCTTGTCGACTGGGGGTTAGCCATGGACCTTAGTCCGCCCTCCCTTGTTTTTTCACTTCACCAAGAACTTTCAACATGCTTACTGCACTGATAGCCATATTTGTAATTGCGTACGCGGCGATAGCACTGGAGCACCCTCTCAAAATCAATAAATCAGGCTCGGCCCTGGTAGGTGCGGGCCTGCTATGGACGATTTACGCTTTGTCTGCTGGCGATGCCCACCTGGTGAGCGAGCAGCTTGGCGAATCGTTCATGGGTACGGCACAGATCGTATTCTTTTTGATGGGAGCGATGACCATTGTGGAGGTGGTGGACGCGCACAACGGTTTTGACGTCATCACCACCCGCATCAAGACCTCCAAGCTGTCAACCCTGATGTGGCTTGTGGGGTTTGTTACGTTTTTTCTCAGTGCAATCCTGGATAACCTGACTACCACCATCGTGATGATTTCATTGATGCGAAAGCTGCTGGCCAAGCACGATGATCGGCTGTTCTTTGCTGGCATCATCGTCATAGCCGCCAACTCCGGTGGCGCATGGTCGCCAATTGGCGACGTGACGACCACCATGCTCTGGATTGGGGGGCAGATCACAAGCCTGGCCATCATCAAGTCGGCATTGCTGCCATCTCTGGTCAGCATGCTGGTGCCGCTGGGTATCGTGTCTTACGTCTTGCGCGGAAAGGCTGTGGTGGCGCCTGCGCGGGTGAAAGCAGCGGGCGGAATTCACACAACCGTTTTTGAGCGCAATTTGATGTTCTTCCTGGGGATTGGCATTTTGGTGGCTGTGCCCGCTTTCAAGACGATCACGCACTTGCCACCGTTCGTCGGTATCTTGTTCGGCTTGGGCATTTTGTGGGTGGTGGGGGACCTTGTGCATCGCAATATGGACGAGAGCACCCGCCAGCCCCTGACGCTGGTGCATGCCTTGAGCAGGATTGACATGGGATCGCTCGTGTTCTTTATCGGCATTTTGCTATCCGTTGCCACACTGGAACATACGCACATTTTGACCGCGCTGGCGAAGTGGCTGGAACAAACCGTGGGTAGCCTGGAAATCATCGTGATGATCATCGGTATGGCCAGCGCGATCGTGGACAACGTGCCTCTGGTGGCAGCCTCCATGGGCATGTACAGCCTGACGCAGTATCCGCAGGATCACTTCTTCTGGGGGTTTTTGGCTTACTGTGCGGGCACCGGTGGTTCGATTCTGATCATTGGTTCTGCTGCCGGCGTGGCAGCCATGGGGCTGGAAAAAATTCAATTCTTTTGGTACGTCAAAAAAATCGGCGGCTTGGCGTTGGTGGGCTACCTGGCGGGTGCGGGGGTCTACCTGATTCAGTACCAGTTGTTTCACTGAGACGCATTTTTTTGCAGGG
>DASUIO010000055.1:0-2922 GCA_036279755.1 Polaromonas sp.
AATCGACATGGCCAGCAGCAGCGCTGCGACCAGCTGGCTGACCATACCGCCTTGCGTCATGAGTGCCCACAGATTCACTTCAAGGTCATTTCAGGTGAAGGACATCAAACATGTCGAAAAGGCCGCTCGTCTGGCCGTCCAAAAAACGGGCGGCGCGCAGGCTGCCTTGCGCGTAGGTGGCGCGGCTTGACGACTTGTGGCTGATCTCGATGCGCTCGCCGATGCCGGCAAACAGCACGGTGTGGTCCCCCACGATGTCGCCGCCACGGATGGTGGCAAAACCGATGCTGGAAGGGTCGCGCTCGCCGGTCACCCCTTCACGCGCGTACACGGCGCAATCCTTCAGGTTACGGCCCAGCGCACTGGCGATCACTTCGCCCATCTTGAGCGCAGTGCCCGAGGGCGCATCGACCTTGTGACGGTGGTGCGCTTCAATGATTTCTATGTCGTAGCCAGTGGACAGCGCCTTGGCCGCCATCTCAAGCAGCTTGAGCGTGACATTGACGCCCACGCTCATATTCGGGGCCATGACAATGGCGATGTCCCGGGCGGCAGCGGCTATCTCGGCTTTTTGGGCCTCTGAAAAGCCGGTCGTGCCGATCACCAGCTTGACGCCCAGTTCGCGGCAGACCGCCAAATGAGCCATCGTGCCTTCGGGCCGGGTAAAGTCAATCAGTACGCGGGAGTTTTTGAGCCCCTGGCGGATGTCAGCACTGATCAGAACGCCACTGGCGCGGCCGGAAAACGCGGCCGCATCCAGGCCCACCGCAGGACTGGCCGCCACGTCGAGTGCGCCGGTCAGCAGGCAATCCGTGCTGGCGTTCACCGCTTCAATCAGCATCTGGCCCATGCGGCCACTGGCGCCAGCGACCGCGATCCGGTGACGTGGTGCGTCCGTCATGCCGCCTTCGCTTGGCGCGTTCACTGTTTCGGGCTCTCAAGCGGCGGGTAGGCCGTGGTCTGCGGGCCGGCGGACAGGCTTGCCGCGGCCGCATCGCTTGCAGCTGGTTTGGCGGCAGAGGGCTTCTCAGCGGCCTTGAGTTGCTCTTCGGTGGCCTCCAGAACGGGCACTTTGCCGAGCTTTCGCTTGGAGTCCAGCTTGGCGATGAACTCCGCTTCGCTCGGCATGGCGTCGCCCTCAAAGCGCTCCAGTTGGTCGCCCTTGAAAAACACCGTGTACTTGAACGACTGGGGCGCAACGCCTTGCCGCTTCAAGGTGAAAACGTAGTCCCACCGGTCAGCGTGAAACAGGCTGGCCAGCAAGGGCGTGCCAAGCACTGCCTTGACCTCATTGCGGCTCAAGCCGGGCCGGAGTTGCTCGACCTGTTCCCTGGAGACGAAGTTGCCCTGGATGACGTCTATCTTGTAAGGGGATATCCAGTTGACCGGGTTGATCGCGCTGCGGCTCATGCTGCTGGACCCGCTACTGCAGGACGCCAGCACGGTACAGGCCAGGAGGATGAAAACTGTTTGGGCGCCGTAACGAGGATTTGCAGACATGGCTGACATAGTATGAGGTGTAGCGATATGATTGATCATTGTAGCGGCTGGGACTCTCTTGGCCCATGGCACGCCCCACAGGGTCGCAGCCCGTCAACCACACGATTTCACCGCAGCGAGATTTCCATGAGCAACATCGACGAGTTGAAAAACACCGGCCTCAAGGCAACCGTGCCACGCCTGAAGATTCTGGAGATTTTTCAGGCCGGCAAGCAGCGCCACATGACGGCGGAAGATGTTTTCAGGGTCCTGCTGGAAGACCGCTCGGATATCGGTCTGGCCACGGTTTACCGGGTCTTGACCCAGTTTGAGCAGGCGGGTCTGCTCAAACGCAGCAATTTCGAGTCGGGCAAGGCGGTTTACGAGATCAATGAAGGCCAGCACCACGACCATCTGGTGTGCCTGGACTGCGGCAAGGTCGAGGAGTTTTACGACGCCGAGATTGAGAAACGCCAGAATGCGGTGGCCACGGCCAAGGGTTTTGCCATCGCCGACCATGCTTTGTCGATCTACGCCAATTGCACCAAGACCAACTGCCCCAACCGGGGAGCGGCGCCCTTGCGCCATCACCAGTCCTGAAATTCCAGGAGCCAAAATACCCGTAAAACCCGGCACGACGGTCGCAAGAAGCTATTATTTAGTGGCAGAGGTTGCCGCCCGACGCTCAGTCTTCCTGTTCCATGGCCTTGCGGTGGCGTTCCACAAACTCCTGGTAGGTATCGATGCCGCGCAGCAGCAAGATGGCGTTGCGCACTGCGGCTTCAACCAGCACGGCGATGTTGCGGCCGGCGACCACCTGGATGACGACCTTGCGCACGGGAATGCCCAGCACATCCTGCTTGAGTGGCTCGTAGGGAATTCGCTCGTAGTCGCGTTCCATGGTTTCGCGGCGTACCAGATGCACGATGAGGATGAGCCGCATCTTTCGGCGCACCGCTGTCTCGCCAAAAATGGCCTTGATATCGAGCAGGCCGATGCCGCGCACTTCCAGCAGGTTTTGCAGTAAGTCGGGGCAACGCCCTTCAATCGTGGTCTGGTTAATGCGGTACAAATCCACGGCATCGTCAGCCACCAAGCCGTGCCCGCGCGAAATCAGCTCCAGCCCCAATTCGCTTTTACCCAGCCCCGACTCGCCGGTAATCATGACCCCCATGCCCAAAATATCCATGAACACGCCGTGCATGGAAGTGCGGTCAGCAAAATACCTGGACAAATAGGCTCGCAGCACGTCAATCACGAAGGCCGCCGACTCCGGCGTGGCAAACATCGGCAGCTGCGCCTGCTCGCACATCTGCAGCAGCGTGTCGGGGGCCGTCTGGCCGTCGGCCATGATCAGCACCGGCGGCTCCAGCGTGATGATGCGCGAGGTGCGCCGGGCGCAGTCCTCGGGGCTGGCACTGGTCAGGTAAGCGACTTCCCGCT
>DASUIO010000056.1:0-8659 GCA_036279755.1 Polaromonas sp.
GCCGGAGTTCATCGAGGAACTGCGCGCGCTCGACGCCGGGCCGCTGCGCCAGCCGCAGCGGTATTTCGCGCTGGTCGCGAAGGGTGACGAGGTGCTGGACTGGCGCGAAATGACGGGCCGCTACGCTGGCGCACGCATCAAGCTGCTGGAGGGCGGCGATCACGCGCTCAGCGACTTTGACGAGCACCTCGACGAGGTACTGGCTTTCCTGAACCTGGCTTAGCAATTTGCCGGCCCATGGGACAATCTGCCCCATGTTTGTATTGTTTGAAGAAACCGGCAAGTTTTTGGCCGGACGAATTTTGTCGGAAACCGACGCGTCGCTCCAGGTGGAGCTCGACTCGGGCAAGCGCGTCAAGGTCAAGGCCGCCAATGCGCTGCTGAAGTTTGAAAAGCCCGCGCCTGCCGAGTTTGTGGCCGCCGCGCAAAAGTTGAGCCAGGACATCGAGCTGGAGCTGGCCTGGGAATTCGCCAGCGAAGACGAGTTCGGCTTTGCCGACCTGGCCCGCGACTATTTCAGCTCCGATGCCTCAAAGCCCGCATCGCTTGAGCAGCAAGCGGCGGCGCTGTTTCGCCTGTATGAGGCGCCGCACTATTTCCGCCGGGCGGGCAAGGGCCGCTTCAAAAAGGCTCCTGCGGAAATACTGCAGCAGGCGTTGGCCGCCATCGAAAAGAAAAAACAGGTCGCCGAGCAAATCACCGCGTGGGCGCAGGCGCTGGGCCAGGGCCAGTGCCCCGAGCCGGTGCGCGAACAGCTCTACAAAATTCTTTTCAGGCCCGACAAAAACAGCCCCGAATACCGGGCCGTGGTCGAAGCCTCGCGCGCCACCCAAACCGCGCCTTTGGCCCTGCTGAAAAAGGCTGGCGCCATTGCCTCGCCCCACCAGTTTCACTGGCAGCGCTTTTTGTTTGAAAATTTCCCCAAAGGCACGGGTTTCCCGGCCTTGCAGGCGCCCGAAGTCAAAGACGAATTGCCGCTGGCGCAGGCGCGTGCGTTCTCCATCGATGACTCCGCCACCACCGAAATCGACGATGCCTTGTCGGTGCAAGGGCTGGGCAGCGGAACAATCACGCTCGGTATTCATATTGCCGCGCCGGGCCTGGCCGTGTTGCCGGGCAGCCCGATTGACGCCGTGGGCCGTTCGCGCCTTTCCACCGTGTACATGCCGGGCTACAAGCTGACCATGCTGCCCGACGAGATCATCCAAAGCTACACCCTGCAGGAAGGCCGTGACTGCCCGGCGCTGTCGCTCTACCTCACGCTGGATGAAGCAACGCTGGAAATCACCGGCAGCGTTAGCCGGCTGGAGCGGGTACCCATCGTCAGCAACCTGCGTCACGATGAGCTGGACAGCACCTTCACCGAAGCATTTTTTGAAGCCGCCCAAGCCAGCCCTCCGGCTGACGTGCCGTGGGGCGTTGAGTTGAGCTTCCTGCATCGCCTGGCCAAACACCTCAAGGGCCGGCGCGAAATCGTGCGCGGCAAACCCGAAAACTTCAACCGCCCCGATTACAACTTCAAGCTCGACAACCCGAGCGGCCGGGAGCCGCAGGGCGAAGAGACGGTCAGCATCAGCATTCGCCAGCGCGGCGCACCGCTCGACCTGATCGTTGCCGAAGCCATGATCCTGGCCAACAGCACCTGGGGCCAGTGGCTGGCCGAGTATGGCGTGCCCGGCATTTACCGCAGCCAGGCGAGCCTGGCACCCGGCGTGAAGGTGCGCATGGGAACCAAGGCGCTGCCGCATGCGGGCCTTGGCGTTCCCAGCTATGCCTGGAGCACCTCGCCGCTGCGCCGTTACACCGATCTGGTGAACCAGTGGCAGATCATTGCTTGCGTGAGGCATGGCCGCACCGCTGCGCTGGCGGCACCGTTCAAACCCAAAGACGCCGAGCTTTTTTCGATCATTTCCTGTTTTGATGCCGCTTACAGCGCCTACAACGGTTTTCAGGCCAGCATAGAGCGCTACTGGACGCTCAAATACCTGCAGCAAAATAGCATCACCGAACTGACAGCCACGGCCTTCAAGGACAATCTGGTTCGCGCCGATGACCTGCCGCTGGTGCTGCCTGCGATGGGCGTTCAGGGCTTGCCGCGCGGCGCCAGGGTGCGTATCAAGCTGGGGGCAATTGACGAGATCACGCTGGATATCTCGGGCACCGTGATGGAGCGGTTGGACACTGTGGCGGATGATGAAGCTGCGGCACAGATTGAAGAGGAAGATGGCGAATCCGACATGGCCGCTGGCCCGATCTCGATTGCCGTTGATGTCAATGAGCCCCCAGGGGACACCGATCCAGTCGACTCACCCGCACCCGCTGCTTAACGGTGCGGAAAAAGCGGCGAGAGACCCGATAATCCCCTCCTGTGAAGTCATTTAGCACACTGCAAATTGCCTTGGGCGCCTCCATTGCCTTTCATGCGGTGCTGCTGACCGTGCGTTTTGTCGACCCGGAGCGTTTTAACCGGGTGTTTCAGGACACACCGCTGGAAGTGATTCTGGTCAATGCCAAATCCAGTGAAAAGCCGGACTTTGCCAAAGCCATTGCGCAGGCGTCCCTTGCCGGAGGCGGCGAGCACCAAAAAGGCCGCGCCACCTCACCCCTGCCGCCCTCGCCCCTGATGGAACTGGGCGATGCGACCGAGGATGCGCAGCGCAAGGTCGAGTCGCTGCAGGAGCAGCAAACGCAGTTGTTGGCGCACCTCAAAAAGCAGCTCGCTTCCATGCCGCCACCCGACCTGACGCAGCCCGCCAACAACCCCGCGCAGGCCGAGCGCGAGGAAAAGCGCAAGCAGCTCGTCAAGCTGCTGGCCGAGATTGAAAAGCGCATCAATGAAGAAAATGAGCGACCCAAAAAACGCTACATCAGCCCGGCTACGCGCGAAGAAGTCTATGCGGTGTATTACGATGAGCTGCGCCGAAAAATTGAGGACAAGGGCACCGTCAATTTCCCCGAGCAGGCCGGCAAGAAGCTGTATGGCGAGCTCATCATGATCGTGACGATCAATTTTGACGGGAGCGTTCTGGATACCGAAGTAGTGCAAACCTCAGGCAACCTGACGCTGGACCGGCGGGCGCAGCGCATCGTCCGCGGCACCGCCCCCTTCGGCAGATTCAGCCATGCCATGCGCCGCAAGGCCGACCAGATTGTGGTGGTGTCCCGCTTCAAGTTTACGCGGGAAGATACCCTTGAAACAAAGCTCACGAGCCGCTGAGCTTTCGACCGCAACAGGCCGATATTTCCCCACGGACAACGACATCACTCATGAATAACGACGAGCATCATGGATAAGCACTACAACCATGGATAAGTACTATGTACTGGGTAACCCCATCGCCCACAGCAAATCGCCGCTGATTCATGCGCGCTTTGCCGAGCTGACGGGCCAAGTCATGCAGTACGAGCACTTGCTGACGCCGCTTGATGGCTTTGCCGCGACGCTGGCGCAGCTGGTGCAAAGCGGCGCGCGCGGCTGCAATGTCACGGTCCCCTTCAAATTCGAGGCCTTTCGGGCGGCCAACACGCAGACCGACCGGGCGCAACTGGCCGAGGCTGCCAACACACTCGTTCTTGGCGGCGGCACCGTCCACGCTGACAACACCGACGGTGTGGGGCTGGTCAACGACATCCAGAACAATGCGGGCGTTGCACTTTCCGGCCGAGATGTGCTGCTGATAGGCGCTGGCGGCGCGGGCGCTGGCGTGCTGGGGCCGTTGCTGGCAGCGGGGCCGCGTCGGTTGGTGCTGGTCAATCGCACCCGAGCCAGCGCCGACGCACTGATGCAACGCCACAAGGCGCACCCTTCACTACAAAGCGTGCTACAAAAAACAGAGCTGCTTGTGCAGGATCTGCATGGGATAAAAGGCTCTTTTGATGTGATTATCAACGCCAGCGCGAGCAGCCTGGCAGGCGCCGAGGTGCCGGTTGCCGGCCACATCATGAAACCCGGTGCACTGGCTTACGACATGATGTATGGCCCTGCGGCAGCCGCTTTCATGACTTGGGCCAGCGAGCACGGGGCAAACCCGCGGGACGGCTTGGGCATGCTGGTGGAGCAGGCTGCCGAATCGTTTGCGCTGTGGCGCAAGGTGCGCCCGCCTTCCGCGCAAGTGCTGCAGGAAATGCGGGCGCTACAACTATGAGAGCGCTGCTGCGGCTGATCGGTCTGGCGCTGCTGGCCGCACTGGCCCTGCAACTCTATTTTGTCGCGCGCATCGCCATGATGGCCGTGCTGAACCCGGAGTCCACCGCCTTTCAGCGCTCGGAGGTTTACCAGCTTGCCACCCATACCGGCGCACTGAAATGGCGCCAGCAGTGGGTGCCCTATGCGGCTGTGTCGGACAACCTGAAACGGGCCGTCATCGCTTCCGAAGACGCCAGTTTCATCGAGCACGACGGCGTGGACATGGCGGCGCTTGAAAAGGCCTGGGAAAAAAATGCCAAGGCCGAGCAGCGTGCCGCACAATCGGCCGGCCGAGCGTCCACCAGGCCAGCCGCGCCCAACGTGAAACCGCCAAAAATTGTCGGCGGCTCCACCATCACACAGCAATTGGCTAAAAACTTGTTTCTGTCGGGAGAACGCACCCTGCTGCGCAAAGGCCAGGAACTGGTGCTTACGGTGCTGCTGGAAACTCTGCTGAACAAACAGCGCATTCTGGAAATCTACCTGAACAATGTGGAGTGGGGAGAAGGTGTTTATGGCGCGGAAGCCGCCGCCCAGCACTACTACCGAAAGCCCGCCGCAAAATTGAGCGCCTATGAAGCAGCCCGCCTGGCCGTGATGCTGCCGCGACCCAAGTATTTTGAAACCCGCGTCAATTCGGGTTACCTCGCCTCGCGCGCCGGCACCATCACGGCACGCATGGGTGACGTGGAACTTCCGTAGTAACTTGATCACGAACCATCAATTTTTTGATGCGCCCTCCACGCCATGCACTGCACGGTGCGGGGGCCACCGTCGTACACGCAGTGACAAGCGTGGGGGCTGAATAATCCATGCGTATCCTGGGAATCGACCCTGGCTTGCAGATCGCCGGTTTTGGCGTGGTCGACGTGGACGGCCCGCATCTGAACTACGTGGCCAGCGGCACCATCAAGACCACGCACCTGGAGCGCAGCGATTTGCCAGCCCGGCTGAAAGTGCTGTTTGATGGCGTGCGCGAAGTGGTGCAACGCTATCAGCCCGATGTCGCGTCAGTGGAAATTGTCTTTGTCAATGTCAACCCGCAAGCCACGCTGCTGCTGGGCCAGGCGCGTGGCGCCTGCATCACAGGGCTGGTGTCCTGCGATCTTCCAGTCGCCGAATACACCGCCTTGCAAATGAAGAAAGCCGTGGCGGGCTACGGCAAGGCCGGTAAAGCAGAGGTGCAGCAGATGGTCATGCGCCTACTAAAGCTGCCGGCACTCCCGGGAAAGGATGCAGCCGATGCGCTGGGCCTGGCGATTACCCACGCGCATGTCGGGCGTTCAGCGGCTATTTTGGCGGCCGCCACCGCGCTGAAGCCCAATTCGAGCGCATCTTACAAAGCGGGTCGCCACTACTGACATATCGCCGCTCAGGCAATGCGCTGCACAATCAGCACCGCAAAGAAGCCGAACGCAGCGACCAGCGTCCACCTGAGGATGGTCAGGCCGAGTCGCTTGAAGCGGTCTTGCCCCGTCGCCGCATAAAACACGAACAATACGATGGAAGCCAGCAACAGCAGCAGGACGACCCAGCGAAAAAACAGCATGGACGGACTACCAGGCGCGCGCCAGGGTTGCAAAACCGGCGGGTGCACGTTTCTCATCTTCAAAGGTGACGACTTCCCAAGCGTCTTTGTGCAGGAGCAGTTGACGCAACAGCTTGTTGTTCATGGCATGGCCAGAGCGGAATGCGCTGTAGGCCGCGAGCAGCGGTTTGCCGAGCAGGTAAAGGTCGCCCATGGCGTCGAGAATTTTGTGCTTCACGAACTCGTCGTTGTAGCGCAGGCCCTCAATGTTGAGGATCTTGTAGTCGTCCATGACAATGGCGTTGTCCAGCCCGCCGCCGAGTGCCAGGCCGTTGGCCCGCATCATCTCTACGTCTTTGGTGAAACCGAAGGTGCGGGCCCTGGCGATGTCGCGGGAGTAGGAACCCGAGCCCAGATCGAACTCCACGCGCTGGCCTGTGGAGTCCACGGCCGGATGATCAAAGTCAATTTCAAAACTCAGCTTGTAGCCCTCGTAGGGGTCGAGGCGTGCCCACTTCGTCGTGGCACCTTCCCCCTCCCGCACTTCAACCGGCTTGACCACCCGGATAAACCGCTTGGGCGCCGCCTGCAGTTCAATGCCTGCTGACTGCAGCAAAAAAACGAATGAAGAGGCTGAGCCGTCAAGAATGGGCACCTCGTCGGCCGTGATGTCGATGGTCAGGTTGTCCAGCCCCAAGCCCGCGCAGGCCGACATCAGATGCTCGACGGTGTGCACCTTGGCGCTGCCGTTCGAGATGGTGGACGCCAGCCGGGTGTCGGTCACGGCCTGCGCCGAGACGACGATATCCACCGGTTGGGGCAAATCGACGCGCCTGAACACAATGCCCGTATCAGGCGCCGCCGGCCGAAAAGTCAGCTCCACCCGCTGGCCACTGTGCAGTCCCACGCCAACGGCCTTGGTGAGGGATTTCAGGGTTCTTTGAGCGAGCATGGTGCTATTTTAATTGGCGCGCACCCAAAGCGTGGAACAGGGATAAATTTGCACACGCCCCCAGGCCGCCCCAAGGCGGTGCAGCGAAGGACGCGCAGTGCCGAGCGTGGGGGCAATATCAGCCAGCTTGCTCGCGCAGGGAAGCCGCTGTCTCGAAATTGTCCATGCCGCCGGAAGACAGCGCATCGACTTTGGCCGCCGCTTGGGTGCGGCCGGCCTTGACTGCGCAGGCTCAAGGCAGACTGCCTACAATGCCCGCATGACCTCACTCAAATCTGCCGCTGTGTCCGCTCGTCTACCCAATATGGGAGCGCGGCCGCTGGCGCGTCCTGCGTTGCCCACGAACGAGTCCACCACGGAGCGGCTGGTCATTGCGAAAAAGCTGCTGTTGGAGCCGTTCGGGCTGAACGATGCGGCCCTGAACCGAGCCCTCGGTGAAATTACGTCTTATGGGGTGGACGACGCTGATTTGTACTTCCAGTACACCCGCAGCGAAGGCTGGAGCCTGGAAGAGGGCATCGTGAAGACCGGCTCGTTCAGCATCGACCAAGGCGTGGGCGTGCGCGCCGTCAGCGGCGAAAAAACAGCCTTTGCCTATTCCGACGACATCTCCGAAGCGTCGCTGCTTGACGCCGCGCGCACCGTGCGCAGCATCTCCGCCTCAGCCAAGGCCGGCCGCGTCAAAACGCCCACTCAAAAAATCGCCAGAAGTCGCTCGCTGTACCGCGAACTGGACCCGATTGCCACGCTGGGCAGCACCGCCAAGGTCAAGCTGCTTGAAAAAGTCGAAAAGCTCGCCAAGGCCAAAGACCCGCGCATCGTGCAGGTCATGGCCGGTCTGGCCAGCGAGTACGATGTGATGATGGTGGCGCGCGCCGACGGCACGCTGGCCGCCGATGTGCGACCGCTGGTGCGTTTGAGCGTGACGGTGATTGCCGAGCAGAAAGGCCGACGCGAGGTGGGTTCGGGCGGCGGTGGCGGCCGCTTTGGCCTGGCTTATTTTGATGAAGCGCAAATTGCCCGGTATGTGGATGACGCGGTCAAAGCGGCGCTGACCAATCTGGATGCCCGCCCCGCGCCTGCCGGCGAAATGACCGTGGTGCTTGGCCCCGGTTGGCCTGGAATTTTGCTGCACGAAGCGATTGGCCATGGGCTGGAGGGCGATTTCAACCGCAAGGGTTCCAGCGCGTTTTCAGGCCGGGTCGGCCAGCGCGTGGCAGCCAAGGGCGTGACGGTGCTGGACGACGGCACTATGGCTGACCGCCGCGGCTCGCTGAATGTGGACGACGAAGGCAATGCCAGCCAGCGCAACGTGCTGATTGAAGACGGTATTTTGAAGGGTTACATCCAGGATTCGCTCAATGCGCGGCTGATGAAGGTCAAACCCACAGGCAATGGCAGGCGCGAAAGCTATGCCCATGTGCCTATCCCGCGCATGACCAATACCTACATGCTGGGCGGAGGTGTTGCACCCGAGGAAATTGTGGCCAGCATCAAGAAAGGCCTTTACGCCACCAACTTTTCCGGCGGCCAGGTCGACATCACCTCGGGCAAGTTCGTGTTCTCGGCAAGTGAAGCCTTCTGGGTTGAGAACGGCAAAATCCTCTACCCCGTCAAGGGTGCCACGATTGTCGGCAATGGCCCGGATGCGTTGACCCGCGTCACCATGATAGGCAATGACATGCAGCTCGACAGCGGCGTGGGCACCTGTGGCAAGGAAGGCCAGAGCGTTCCGGTGGGCGTGGGTCAGCCGACCTTGCGCATCGACGGGCTGACGGTGGGTGGAACCGCCTGATGCCAGAGTTGCGTCAGCTTGAAGTCCGTTTATCGACCTGTGCTACAGTCCAGCGCATGACTTCAGCGAAATTTTATTTCGGTTACTTTTGGTTCTCAAGCGCCTCCGGCGGTAGAGAGACTCTCGCGTAACCCTGAAGTAACGCAACAAATCTCAAAAAACCGCCGGACCACCCGGCGGTTTTTTTTTGCCTTTCGA
>DASUIO010000057.1:0-5776 GCA_036279755.1 Polaromonas sp.
CAGCCAGCCAGCAAACCAACCAATGTCTATAGAGCTCCTAATCGACCAAGCCGTGATACTTGCCTACCGATTGGCGGGTTACGCCATGGTCAATTTGATTGATGACGCCGCGATGATGGCGTTGCTGTTTTGCTGAGAGACTGCCAATAATGAACAAATCACCCAAAATTTTGTTGTCTTGCTTGCTGGTCAGCCTTGGCCTGCCGGGGTGTGCAGTGATTGCCGTAGCCGATATCGCCGCCACTGTCGCCGTAAATACTGTTGGGCTGGCTGCTGATGCTGCCATTGGTACTGTACGAATAGCTGGAAGGGTCGTTGGTGCAACTGCTGATGCCGTGACGGCACCTGCCTCCACTAACTGAATTTAAACCGACCGTGTGAGCTACAGATCAGACGACAACCCGCATGAGTGCGCGGTTCCAGTTATTTAGTTTCGGAGCCTACCGTCCCTGCCACCAATGGCAAAACCGGCTGCTTCCACTCGCCAGGTGCCTTTGGCCTCTTGTATTGCGTACTACGACCGTCTTGGCGTACCCCGGCTCTCATGACCGCAACTTATCGAACCGCCCGGTGCGGACCCGCATGCCGGGTAGTGTGACTGGAGTGCCGCCTAAAATAGCTTCCTCCCATGCCGATTTTTAGAGGCAAATCGTTCTAATCAGTTTTCCAATCAAAGGAAAAAATGGCTCTCAATCTTTCTGTGGCAGATCTCTGGTCGGATGTTGTGGCTGTTCGCGAACGTTCGCCGCTGGTGCACAGCATCACCAACCTGGTGGTGATCAATTTCAACGCCAACGTGCTGCTGGCGGCTGGCGCTTCGCCGGTCATGGCCCATGCCCACGAGGAAGTGCGCGACATGGTTGGCATCGCCCAGGCGCTGGTGCTCAACATCGGCACGCTCGATCCTTATTGGGTTGACAGCATGAAGCTGGCGCTGGCGGCTGCCGCGCAGCGCGGGATTCCGTCGGTGCTTGATCCCGTGGGCGCTGGTGCTACGCCTTACCGGAACCAGACGCTGGAGGATCTGTTGGCCATCGCGTCGCCCACTGTGATTCGTGGCAACGGTTCCGAAATCATGAGTACTGCGGGTGCCGCCGTTAAAACGCGCGGCGTTGACAGCAGCGCTGCAGCCAACGACGCACTGGGCGCTGCGCAGGCGCTGGTGGGGCGCACAGGAGGCACGGCCTGTGTGAGCGGTGAGATTGACCACATTCTTGATGCCCGGAAGCGTTGGGCTCGCCTGTCCAACGGTCATGCATGGATGACACGAATAACGGGTGTCGGCTGCTCGGCCAGCGCACTCGTTGGTGCGTTTTGCGCCGTGCAGCCCGATGCCTGGCGAGCCACCACGGCCGCCATGGCCTTTCTGGGCGTGGTGGGCGAAGTGGCGGCTGAGAAGACGCAAGCCCGCGGCCTGGGTGTGGGCAGCATGGCCGTGGGTCTGCTCGACGAGCTGCAGTTGCTGGATCAGTCCACGTTTGAAAAGCGGCTCAAGCTGGAGTTGGCAACGTGGCAAGGCTGAACCCCGATGTTTTGCGCTTGTATCTGGTCACGGACCAGTCGCTGACGCGTGGCCGGCTGTTGGCTGACGTGGTCGCGGCAGCAGTGCAGGGCGGCGTCAGTTGCGTGCAACTGCGCGAAAAGCACTTGGCGACCCGTGAGTTTCTGGCGCAGGCGCTGATGCTGAAAGAACTGCTGGCGCCGCACCATGTGCCGCTGGTGATTAACGACCGTATTGACATTGCGCTGGCCTGCGGTGCGGAGGGGGTACATCTGGGTCAAAGCGATCTGCCGTTGGAGGAAGCGCGCAAACTGCTGCCAAGCAACGTGTTTATTGGCTGGTCGGTCGAGTCCATGGACGATGTGGTGCGAAGCGCCACGCTGCCGGTGGATTACCTGGGCGTGAGCCCGATCTTTGCTACACCGACCAAGACTGACACCAGGAATGTTTGGGGCCTTGAGGGGCTGGCCGTGGTGCGCGGCGCAACCCGCTTGCCGCTGGTCGCCATAGGAGGGATTCATGCGGGCAATGCGCGCGAGGTACTGCGCGCCGGTGCCAACAGCCTTGCCGTTGTGAGCGCGCTGTGTGGGGCGGACGATCCGCATGCAGCTGCCGTGGGCCTCAGAGCATTGTGTGAAGAAGAGCTAAACGCACGAAAATAGCCAGATGATTGATGAAACTTTTGAATTTGAGTACCCACGCGTACTGTCCATTGCGGGCTCCGACAGCGGCGGTGGCGCCGGCATTCAGGCGGACCTGAAAACCTTTGCTGCGCTGGGCTGCTATGGCATGACGGCGATCACTGCACTGACTGCGCAAAATACGCTGGGCGTGCGGGCCATTCATGGCGTCCCGCCTGCGATGCTGCGCGAGCAGATTGACGCGGTGGTCGAAGACATCGGGTTGGATGCCATAAAGATAGGCATGCTGCATTCCCCTGAGATTGTGCAGACGGTGGCTGAGGCGATTGACCGCCATGCGCTTAAGAAAGTGGTGCTGGACCCGGTAATGGTTGCCACCAGCGGCGCGGTGCTGATTGAAAATCCGGCCATTGCGGCGCTGGTCCGTGAACTGTTTTGGCGCGCCGATGTGGTCACGCCTAATCTGGACGAGGCCTCATTGCTGGTTGGCAGGCCCTTGAACAACGAACACGAAATGGAAGCGGCTGCGCTGGAACTGCTGGCCATGGGCGCAGCGGCGGTATTGCTCAAGGGCGGGCATTTGGCGGGTGATGTGGTGAGCGATTTATTGGTTACGAAAAACGGTGAGGTGCACTGGATGCGTGCGCCGCGCATTCACAGCGCCAACACGCATGGCACGGGTTGCACGCTGTCGTCAGCGATTGCCGCGCACCTGGCACTGGGTGCGACCCTGCTGGCGGCGGTGCAGGCTGCGCGCGCCTATGTGCGTGCGGCGCTGGTGAGCGGTGCCAAGGTTCGCACCGGATCGGGCAGCGGGCCGCTGAACCACGGCTATGCGCCGCAGGCCATGCGGCTAAAACCGCTCAAGCCGCCGCGCTGACGCCGGAATGGCTGGACAGTGACAGCAAGGCCAGCAGTACCGCCCCCAGAGCAAGGTCGAACACAAGCCAAACTGTAGATCGGATTAATGCGCAGCTTGCTTTGCTCACGGCTTTCAATCCCGTCAAGAAATCGCAAAAAAGCCCGCACAACGGCGGGCTTGCATGCGGATCGCTGATTCCGGCGTCAGTCAAACACCGGCGTCTCAACACCCAGCACTTTGTGCAGCTTGGGGCTGGTCGTGGTGTATTGCAGATGAATTTTCTTGTCAGGGAAGATGAAAGGCGCAGCGCCAAATGCCGCCAGCGCACACTCATGAAAGCCGCTCAGAATCAGCTTTTTCTTGCCCGGGTAGATATTGATGTCGCCCACCGCGAAGATGCCTGGCACATTGGTAGAAAACTTTTCGGTGTCCACCTTGAGTTGCTTGCGCTCGATGTCCAGACCCCAATGGGCAATCGGCCCGAGCTTGGGTGAAAGGCCAAAAAACACCAGCAGCACATCCAGCGGAACAATGCGGGTGATGCCATCGGCACCCGTCACTTTGGCGCCGGTCAGTTTCCCCGCTTTTTCGTCGTAGCCCGTGACCTGGCCCACGATGAACTGCATCTCGTAAGCGTCGCAGAGTTCCTTCATTTTGGCCACGCTGGCAGGCGCCGCCTTGAAGCCGTCGCGGCGGTGAATCAGGATCACGCTTTCGGCCTTGTTGGGACCTTCGGCGACAAAGTTCAAGGCCCAGTCGAGCGCGGAATCGCCGCCACCGACGATCACCAGATTTTTGCCGGCAAAGTCAGCCGGGTTTTTGACCCGGTAAAACAGCTGGCTGTCGTCAAACTTTTCCAGACCTTCGACCCGCAGCAGCTTGGGCTGGAAAGCGCCCACACCGGCTGCGATGAAGATCGTTTTGGTCAGGAATTTGGTGCCCCTGGATGTTTCAACAAAGAAGCGCCCATCTTCCTGCTTTTCAACAACACTGACTTCCTGGCCGAAGTGAAACGTCGCGCCAAACGGCTCGATCTGCTTGAGCAGGTTGTCGGTCAGCTCCCTCCCGGTGCACACCGGCACGGCAGGAATGTCATAAATTGGCTTGTCGGGATAGAGTTCAATGCATTGGCCACCCGGATAGGCGAGGGAATCGATCACATGAGCCTTGATCTCCAGCAGACCCAGTTCAAACACCTGAAAAAGGCCTACAGGGCCAGCTCCCACAATGACGGCATCGGTTTCGATCGGGCCATCGTGCTGGGCTGCGGTGTTGATCACTTCTTGATTCAGTTGAGGTTCCATGTTCTTTTTTGAATTGCTTTTTTAATGGCTCAGGGTTGCGGCAGCAGCGTGCGAATTTCAGCGCAACAGCTCATTGAGCTTCCCGGTCTTGTCTTTCCATTCCTCGGCATCAGGCAGCGCGTCCTTGCGCTTGGTGATGCTTTTCCAGCCTGGGGCACGGCTCAATTCAGCATTGAGCTTGATGAACTGCAACTGATCGGACGGCACATCTTCTTCGGCATAGATGGCGTTGACCGGGCATTCCGGAATGCACACGGCGCAATCAATGCATTCATCCGGGTCAATCACCAACATATTGGGGCCTTCGCGGAAACAGTCCACGGGGCAGACATCCACACAATCGGTGTATTTGCAGCGGATACAGGAGTCGGAGACGATGTGTGTCATGGTAGGTTGGTTGATCGGTGGAAACCCTTGATTTTAAATGCTTTCCAGTAACAAGGGTAAGAGGATTGCATTAAAGATACATTAAGGGTGTGTGTTTTCTCAGAGAATTAGTGCCGCGCCGGAGGTCTTGTGCGAGGCCGTATCCACCAGCACCAGCGAGCCCAGCACGCGGGATTGCATGTAAGGCAGGGCCGCAATGGGCTCCAGCAGGGCCAGTTCGACGACACCAATCGCATTGGCCTCCAGCTGCGTGGCCTCATGGCTGACCAATGTATTGATGTTGACCTGGTTCACGATGCGTTTGATTTTAGCTTTGACCCAGCGGTGGCCCTGCAGTGCCCAATACAGGCGGCCCGGCACCAGGGGCTCGTCGTCCATCCAGGCGACGGTGGCAGTAATCTCGCGTGCGCCCAGGGGTGGCTCAAAACCGCCAGTGGCCAGCAGCCAGTCGCCGCGCGAAACGTCCACTTCGCGATCAAGCACGATGCCCGCGCTGTGGCCGGCCAGGATGGATTTGGGCTGGCGGGTATGGTCCAGCACCTGGGCTACGACGGCGGTTTGCCCGCTCGGCAGGACGGTCACGTTCTGGCCTGGCTGCACACCGCCGGTAGCGACGCGGCCCCAGAAGACACGTCGGCCCTGGGAGGTGTCGGACGAGGATGAGAATTTTTCCACCCACTGTACGGGGAAGGCAAAGGCTTCGGCCGTCTCCGCCGGTGTGGCGGGCAAGTGTTCCAGCAGTTGCAGCAAAGACAGGCCCTCGTAGCCGCACCAGCCAGGCTTGGCGTCAACCACGTTGTAGCCGATCAGCGCAGAGATGGGCACGATGGCCTTGACCGGTATCTTCGCGGCCAGGGCGAATGCTGTCAGCGCTGCGCTGATGTTGTTGAAAGCAAGGGTGGGGTCTTCCACGGCATCGAGCTTGTTCACCGTGAACACAATTGAGGGCACGCGGAGCAAGTTGACCAGCAGCGAATGGCGGCGGGTTTGCGGCAGTAACTCGAGCGACGGGTTTTTCCAGTCGAGCTTGGTGGCGTCGACCAGCACCACGGCGGCGTCGGCGCTCGACGCGGCCGTGACC
>DASUIO010000058.1:0-4660 GCA_036279755.1 Polaromonas sp.
GATGCCATTTTGCCGACCATGGGAGGTCAGACGGCGCTCAATTGCGCACTTGATCTGTGGCGCAACGGTGTGCTCGACAAGTACCAGGTGGAGCTGATCGGTGCCAAGCCCGAGGCCATCGACAAGGCCGAGGACCGATTGAAGTTCAAGGACGCGATGACCAAAATCGGTCTTGCTTCGGCCCGCTCGGGCATTGCGCACAGCATGGATGAGGCGTGGGCCGTGCAGAAGACGCTGGGTTTCCCCACCGTGATTCGCCCCAGCTTCACGCTGGGCGGAACGGGCGGCGGCATCGCCTACAACCCCGAAGAGTTTGAAGTCATCTGCAAGCGCGGCCTCGAGGCCTCGCCGACCAGTGAGCTGCTGATCGAAGAGTCCCTGCTCGGCTGGAAAGAGTACGAGATGGAAGTGGTGCGCGACACGGCGGACAACTGCATCATCGTCTGCTCGATTGAAAACCTCGACCCCATGGGTGTCCACACCGGGGACTCCATCACGGTGGCGCCGGCCCAGACGCTGACCGACAAGGAATACCAGATTCTGCGCAACGCGTCGCTGGCGGTGCTGCGTGAGATTGGCGTGGACACCGGCGGCTCCAATGTGCAGTTCTCCATCAACCCGGTTGATGGCCGCATGGTGGTGATCGAGATGAATCCGCGCGTGTCGCGTTCCTCGGCGCTGGCCTCCAAAGCTACCGGTTTCCCGATTGCCAAGGTGGCCGCCAAGCTGGCGGTTGGCTACACGCTGGATGAGTTGCGCAACGAAATTACCGGTGGCGCCACGCCCGCCAGCTTTGAGCCGAGTATCGATTACGTCGTGACCAAGATCCCGCGCTTTGCCTTTGAGAAATTCCCGGCGGCCGATTCGCACCTGACCACGCAGATGAAGTCTGTCGGTGAAGTCATGGCCATGGGCCGCACCTTCCAGGAGTCGTTCCAGAAAGCGCTGCGCGGACTGGAAGTCGGCGTCGATGGCATGAACGAAAAGACGCAGGACCGCGAAGTGCTGGAGAAAGAACTCGGCGCCCCCGGCCCCGAGCGCATCTGGTATGTCGGGGATGCCTTTGCCATGGGGCTGAGCGTGGACGAAGTGTTTGCGCTGACCAAAATCGATCCGTGGTTTCTGGTGCAGATTGAGCAGATCGTCAAGATTGAACTTGAGCTGGAGACCACGACGCTCGAAAAAATTGACGCTGTCACGCTGCGCGCGCTCAAGCAAAAGGGCTTTTCCGACCGCCGTCTGGCCAGGCAGCTGAAAACCACCGACACCGCCATTCGCGAAAGACGCATTGCGCTGGGCGTGCGACCGGTCTACAAGCGTGTCGATACCTGCGCCGCCGAGTTCGAAACCAACACCGCCTACCTGTATTCGACCTACGAGGCTGAGGGCAGCGAATGCGAGGCGCTGCCCACCGACAGGAAAAAAATCATGGTGCTGGGCGGTGGACCCAACCGCATCGGTCAGGGCATTGAGTTTGACTACTGCTGCGTTCACGCCGCCCTTGCCCTGAGCGAAGACGGCTACGAGACAATCATGGTCAACTGCAATCCCGAGACGGTTTCCACCGACTACGACACCAGTGATCGCCTCTACTTCGAGCCGCTTACGCTGGAAGATGTGCTGGAGATTGTGGATAAAGAAAAACCGCTGGGCGTGATTGTTCAGTACGGCGGGCAAACGCCCTTGAAGCTGGCGCTGGATCTGGAAGCCAATGGCGTGCCCATCATCGGCACCTCGCCCGACATGATTGACGCGGCCGAAGACCGTGAGCGTTTTCAGAAGCTGCTGCATGAGCTCGGCCTGCGTCAGCCACCCAATGCCACGGCACGTACTGAGCCCGAAGCGCTTGAAAAGGCTGCCGCACTGGGTTACCCGTTGGTGGTGCGCCCGAGCTATGTGCTGGGCGGCCGTGCCATGGAGATCGTGCATGAGCAGCGCGATCTGGAACGCTACATGCGCGAAGCGGTCAAAGTCAGCCATGACTCGCCGGTGCTGCTTGATCGTTTTTTGAATGACGCGATTGAATGTGATGTCGATTGCATTCGCGACTCTGCGGGCCAAACCTTCATAGGCGGCGTGATGGAGCACATTGAGCAGGCGGGTGTCCACAGCGGTGACTCGGCTTGTTCGCTGCCACCGTATTTTCTCAGCGCCGTCACCGTCACCGAGATCAAGCGCCAGACTGCGGCCATGGCCAAAGCCCTGAATGTGGTGGGCCTCATGAATGTGCAGTTTGCCATTCAGCACATTGATGGCCTGGACGTGATCTACGTGCTGGAGGTCAATCCTCGCGCTTCGCGCACCGTGCCCTTTGTCAGCAAGGCCACGGGTGTTCAGCTGGCCAAGGTGGCGGCACGTTGCATGGTCGGCCAGACGCTGGCCTCGCAGGGCATTACGCATGAGGTAACGCCCCCTTATTTCAGCGTGAAAGAAGCGGTTTTCCCCTTTGTCAAATTCCCCGGTGTGGACACCATTCTCGGTCCCGAGATGAAATCCACCGGTGAGGTCATGGGTGTTGGCAAGACATTTGGCGAGGCTTTTGTGAAGTCGCAAATCGGCGCGGGAACCAGGTTGCCGAGGTCCGGGAAAGTCTTCCTGACGGTCAAGAACAACGACAAGCCGCAGGCGGTTGAAGTGGCACGCGCCTTGGTGGCACTGAATTTTGAGCTGGTGGCTACCAAAGGGACGGCTGCTGCCATTCAGACGGCGGGCATTGCCTGCGCGGTGGTCAACAAGGTCACGGAGGGCCGGCCGCACGTGGTGGACATGATCAAGAACCACGAGATTGCGCTGGTTATCAACACCGTGGAAGAGCGCCGCAATGCGATTGCCGATTCGCGGCAGATCCGCACCTCGGCGCTGCTGGCTGGTGTTACCACTTTTACCACCATCGCCGGTGCTGAAGCGGCGGTGGAAGGTATGAACTATCTGGACAACCTGAACGTGTATTCACTTCAGGAGCTTCATGCTCAATTGGCTTTGTGACTGGGCTAATTACCCGGTTGATCGCGCCAAATTTGCATTAAACTTGATTTAAATTTCGGATTAGATACGCCGCCGCCAGGTGACTGGTGGCGGTTTCGCATTTTCAGGAGCCAAAAAAATGTCAACCCTTCCCATTACCAAGCGCGGTGCAGAAAAGCTCAAGGCTGAATTGCACCAGCTCAAAACCGTTGAGCGCCCTTGGGTTATCAACTCAATTTCAGAAGCCCGTGCGCAGGGTGATTTGAGCGAAAACGCTGAATACGATGCCGCCAAAAACCGCCAGGGCTTTGTTGAAGGCCGCATCCAGGAAATAGAAAGCAAGTTGTCGGCTGCCCAGATCATTGACCCGGCAGCGATGGAGCCTGGCACTCGGGTGGTGTTTGGCTCCACTGTCCAGTTGGAGGACGAAGCCACGGGCGACAGCGTGACCTACCAGATCGTGGGTGAAGACGAAGCCGACCTCAAGCATGGACTGATCAACATCGGCTCACCGATTGCCCGCGCCCTGATTGGCAAGAACGAGGGCGATACCGCGGAGGTGCTGGCGCCGGGTGGAATCAAGCGGTATGAGATTGTGTCGGTCCGCTACATCTGAAGAGATGTTGCCCCCACGCTTTTCACTGCGTGTAATACGCTTCCCCCCGAGGGGGCTGAACTTGCTTGGGGCGGCCCGACGCGGCGTTCTGTTGCCCCCACGCTTTCCTCGGCTTTTCACGCAGATCAGGTTTGCCTCATGAAAGGACGTTTCAGTGTGCTATTGGCGGCTCTCTGGTGGGGCAGTCTGACGGGGCTTGGCTTTGTCGTGGTGCCTTTGCTGTTCATGCATTTGGCAAGCCCTTCAGCGGCGGGTGCCATGGCTGCCAAACTCTTCACCGCGCAAACCTGGCTCAGTACCGCCTGCATGCTGTTGATACTGATGGTTCTTAATAAAAAAGACGATCCACTTCTTGCTGCGTATGCGCGGGTGCCTATGAAACTTATAGTGGCGGGGCTGCTGCTGACCTTGCTTGTTGAGTTTGGTGTGGCTCCCCATATCGTTAGCGCGCGGGCTGAGGGCAGTAATCTCAAGCTCTGGCACAGCCTGGGAAGCGCCATGTATCTGGGCCAGTGGCTGTGCGCCGGGTTCACGCTCTGGCACCTGACGCGGCGGCCGGACAGCGCGGGCTGAACCGGGGGCCAGATCGGCCCGCTGGCGCTTGAGCGTCTCAGTTTCCCAGTGTGGTGTTGCATGCTTGATGGTACAAATAAAACCGATGGATTTTTGTTCATGGCAAGGCGCAAACCGCAGCAATAGTTCCACTATTGAGAGGATTTGCAACGCGGCCATGGGCAAAAAGACGCGGTTTTATGTGCCAGATAGCGTGCAACACCGCACTAGCAGCGCTCAGCGGCTTCCAGCGTGTTGAACAGCAGCATGGTGATGGTCATGGGGCCTACGCCGCCGGGCACAGGTGTGATGTAGCCGGCGACTTCCTTGACGCCCTCGAAATCCACATCGCCGCAAAGTTTGCCTTCGTCGTTGCGATTCATCCCAACGTCGATCACCACGGCGCCCGGCTTGACCATGTCGGCGGTCAGCACCTTTTGCTTGCCGACAGCTGCAACGATCACGTCCGCCTGCAGCGTCATGGCCTTGAGGTCTTGGGTGGCGCTATGGCAAATCGTCACGGTGGCA
>DASUIO010000059.1:0-3066 GCA_036279755.1 Polaromonas sp.
CGTGATCGGGCGTGCTAAAAACGCGGCACTGGAGAACTTGCCATGGATTTAGCTTTCACACCTGAAGAACAGACCTTCCGCGAAGAAATACGCGCCTGGGTACAGGCCAACTTGCCCGCTGATATTTCGCACAAGGTGCATAACGCCTTGCGCCTGTCGCGTGACGACATGCATCGCTGGGCCAAAATCCTTGGCAAAAAAGGCTGGCTGGGCCATGGCTGGCCCAAGGAATTCGGCGGGCCGGGCTGGAACGCCGTGCAAAAGCATTTGTTTGAGGAAGAATGCGCGCTGGCCGGCGCACCCCGCGTGGTGCCGTTTGGCCCGGTGATGGTCGCGCCCGTCATCATGGCTTTCGGCAATGCCGAGCAGCAAAAGCGCTTTCTACCCGGCATCGCCAGCGGCGAAGTCTGGTGGAGCCAGGGCTACAGCGAGCCGGGCGCAGGCTCCGACCTGGCCTCGGTCAAATGCCGGGCCGAGCGCGCCGGTGACAAATACATCGTCAATGGCCAGAAGACCTGGACCACGCTGGGCCAGTATGGCGAGTGGATTTTTTGCCTGGTGCGCACCAATACCGAAGGCAAGCCCCAGGCCGGTATTTCCTTTCTGCTGATCGACATGAAATCGCCCGGCGTGACGGTGCGCCCCATTGTGTTGCTCGACGGCGAGGCTGAAGTCAATGAGGTCTGGTTTGATAACGTCGAGGTCCCTGCCGAGAACCTGATCGGCGAAGAAAACAAGGGCTGGACCTACGCCAAGCACCTGCTCAGCCATGAGCGCACCAACATCGCCGATGTGAACCGTTCCAAGCGCGAACTCGAACGCCTCAAGCGCATTGCGAAAGCCGAGGGCGTTTATGACGATGTGCGTTTCCGCGATGAAATCGCCAAACTCGAAGTGGATGTGGTGGCACTTGAAATGCTGGTACTGCGGGTACTTTCGGCTGAAAAATCCGGCAAGAACTCGCTGGACATCGCAGGGCTGCTGAAAATCCGCGGCAGCGAAATCCAGCAGCGCTACAGCGAGCTCATGATGCTGGCCGCTGGCCCGTACAGCCTGCCTTTCATTGAAGAAGCCATGGAAGCCGGCTGGCAAGGCGACTTCCCCGGCGGCGTGACTGCCAACGCCCCGCTCGCCTCCACGTACTTCAACCTGCGCAAGACCACGATTTATGGCGGCTCCAACGAAGTGCAGCGCAACATCGTTTCGCAATTCGTACTGGGTTAACTGCGGGACAGACCACGGTCGCAACGCGACAAGCCCTGTCCCCAACTGTCTAAAAAGGAAAACATCATGGATTTTGATTTCACGGACGAGCAGGAACAACTGCGCGACGCGGTTCGCAAGTGGGTTGACAAAGGCTACGACTTCGAACGCCGCCGCCGCATTGTCAAGGCGGGCGGCTTCTCACGCGACGCCTACGGCCAGCTGGCCGAACTGGGCCTGGCGGGCCTCTACATTCCCGAGGCGCAAGGCGGCCTCGGCATGGGGCCGGTGGAAGGCATGGTGGTGATGGAAGAGCTGGGCCGCGGCATTGTGCTGGAGCCTCTCACCCAGACGCTCATAGCGGGCGGACTGCTCTCTGGCTATGCACCAGAGGCCGTCCAGTCCGCGTGGCTGCCGAAAATCGCGTCGGGCGAAAGCCTGGTGGTGCTGGCTTACCAGGAGCGCGCAGCCCGCTACCACTTCGAAAATTGCGAAGCAAAATCGGCTCTAGCCCAAGACAAATGGACGTTATGCGCTACCAAAAGCATAGTTCCCGCCGGTGACCAGGCCGATGCTTTCATGGTACCCGCCATGGCCAACGGCAAGATGGCGCTCTTTCTGGTCGAGCGCACGGCAGCAGGCGTGAGCACCCGCGGCTACGGCACGCAAGACGGCGCGCGAGCCGCGGAAGTTACCCTCGAAGATGCACCGGCCACGCTGATCACCCAGCAAGGCCTGACCGCCCTGACCCACGCGATTGACATCGGCATTGCCGCCAGTTGCGCCGAAGCCGTGGGCGTGATGGACAAAACACTGGCCATCACGGTGGAGTACATGAACACCCGCAAACAGTTTGGCGTGGCCATCAGCAGCTTTCAGGCGCTGCGCCACCGCGTGGCCGACATGAAAATGCAGCTGGAACTGGCCCGCTCCATGAGCTACTATGCGTCGCTCAAACTCAATGCGCCGGTCGAAGAACGCCGCAGGGCGCTGGCCAGAGCCAAGTACCAGCTGGGCGTTTCGATGCGTTTTGTGGGCCAGCAGGCCGTGCAGCTGCATGGCGGCATTGCGGTCACCGACGAGTACATTGTGAGCCACTACTTCAAGAAGCTCACCCAGCTGGAGATCACGTTTGGCGACACCCTGCATCATCTGGGCGAGGTGTCCAGGCAAATGCAGGACACGGCAGGCGTGTTTGCTTGAGCCTTGCCTGAGTTTCAGGCAGTGACTCAGGCGTGCAGACGCGATGTCTTGGGAATGTGCGCCATCAAAAACTCCATCTGGTCCGCCAGGATACGGCGGTTGCGCAGGATGAAGTCTTCCCACAGGCTGGGAACATAAGGCGTGTAGAGCAGCGGCATGTGGGCCTGCTCGGGCGTGCGGTTGCTTTTTCGGTGGTTGCAGCCACGGCAGGCGGTCACCACATTCATCCAGGTGTCGATACCTTTCTGGGCGAAAGGAATGATGTGCTCGCGCGTCAGGTCTTCTTCATAAAAATGGTCACCGCAGTAAGCACACACATTGCGGTCGCGCACAAAC
Organism: Polaromonas sp.; assembly: GCA_036279755.1. GTDB lineage: Bacteria > Pseudomonadota > Gammaproteobacteria > Burkholderiales > Burkholderiaceae_C > Polaromonas. Next base: position 2,743 of record DASUIO010000059.1, read on the forward strand.
AGCTTGCTATTGGTAAGCCCGGGCTTCAGATCAAACGGGCTGATACTGGGCACGCCCTTGGTGCCGATGATGCTGTTGATGGTGATGATGGACTGCTTGCCCGTGATGGCGTTGTGGCCACCGTGAAATGTGGCCACACGCGCGCCGATCTCCCAGCGCACTTCGTCAGCCGCGTAATGCAGCACGGCCTCCTCGAGGCTGATCCACGATTGTGGCAATCCCTGGGCTGAGAGTTTCAAGACCTTCAAAACGAACCTCCATGAGCATGGAAACACGAAATCTGACTATCCGTGTGTCAATATACCGTGAAATCACGACGAACGG
>DASUIO010000060.1:0-2203 GCA_036279755.1 Polaromonas sp.
TGAGCCACCCCACAGTGGCGTCCAAACGGTTTTTGATTACCATCGGCGACCGTACCGTGGGCGGCCTCACGCACCGCGATCAGATGGTTGGCCCCTGGCAAGTGCCGGTGGCCGATTGCGCCGTGACACTGGCCGATTTCCAGGGCTTTTCCGGTGAGGCCATGAGCCTGGGCGAACGAACGCCGCTAGCCACCGTCAATGCCGCTGCGTCGGGCCGCATGGCTGTCGCCGAGGCCATCACCAACCTGCTGGCGGCTCCCATCGACCTGTCGCGCGTCAAGCTGTCCGCCAACTGGATGGCCGCCTGCGGCGAGCCGGGGCAGGACGCGGCCCTGTACGAAACCGTCAAGGCCGTCGGCATGGAACTGTGCCCCGCGCTGGGCGTGTCGATTCCCGTCGGCAAGGATTCGCTGTCGATGCGAACGGTCTGGACTGATGGTGCGGACAGCAAAAAGGTCACGTCGCCGGTGTCGCTGATTGTCAGCGCCTTCGCCACGCTGGCGGATGTGCGCGGCACGCTCACACCGGAGCTGAATCGCGACGAGGCCGACACCACGCTGATTCTGATTGACCTGGGAAAGGGCCAGATGCGCATGGGCGGCTCCATCCTGGCGCAAAGCCTCAATATTGAAGACGGTGCCGTGCCCGATCTGGACGACCCAAAAGACCTCGTCAATCTGGTCAATGCCATCAACGAGTTGCGCGCTCAAGGGCAAATTTTGGCGTACCACGACCGCAGCGATGGCGGCCTGTTTGCTTGCTGCTGTGAAATGGCTTTTGCCGGGCATGTCGGAGTAGCGCTCAATATAGACATGCTGCTGCTCGAAGGCGATGGCATTGGTGACAGCCGCATGGACACGGGCGACAGCAAAAACTGGGCGAGTCAGGTCAGCGCGCGCCGTGAAGAACTGACGCTCAAGGCGCTGTTCAATGAAGAGCTGGGTGCAGTGATTCAGGTGCGATCCGAAGTGCGTAATGCCGTGATGCAAACACTGCGGAATCACGGACTCTCCAGGTTCAGTCATGTGGTGGGAAAAACCCGCCCGCAACAGGCGGCGCTGGAGCTTGGCAAGGGTGAAGTCCATATCTGGCGCGACACCAAAGCGGTGTTCAAGGCCACTTTGCAGGATCTGCAGCAGGTTTGGGATTCGGTGAGCTGGAAGATTTGCCAGCAACGCGACAACCCGGCCTGTGCCGATGCGGAACACGCTGCAGCCGGAAACCCTTCAGACCCGGGCCAGCATGTGCACTTGACGTTTGATCCGATCAAAGCACTTGCGGCACCGGCACTGAATCTGTCCCGGCCCAAAGTGGCTGTGCTGCGCGAGCAGGGCGTCAATTCTCATGTCGAGATGGCTTACGCCTTCACGCAGGCGGGGTTTGAAGCCAGCGATGTTCACATGACTGACCTGCAAAGTGGCCGCACCAGACTGTCTGACTTTAAGGGCGTGGTGGCCTGTGGCGGCTTCAGCTACGGTGACACGCTGGGCGCTGGCATCGGCTGGGCCCGATCCATCACCTTCAACCCTTTGCTGGCCGAGCAGTTCCGGGGCTTCTTTGGCCGCCCCGACACCTTTGGACTGGGTGTGTGCAACGGTTGCCAGATGTTTGCCGATCTGGCTGACATCATCCCCGGTGCCGAGGATTGGCCGCGCTTTACGAGTAACCAGAGCGAGCGCTTCGAGGCCCGTCTGTCCATGGTAGAAGTGCTCGATTCACCGAGCCTGTTCTTTTCCGGAATGGCCGGTAGCCGCCTGCCGATTGCCGTGGCGCACGGTGAGGGTTATGCCAACTTCCGCTACCGTGGCAATGCGGACAAAGCGATTGCCGCCATGCGCTTCGTGGACAACACCGGCGCGGCCACCGAAGCCTACCCGTTCAATCCGAACGGCAGCGCAGGTGGCCTGACGGCGGTGACCACGGCCGATGGCCGCTTCACCGCCCTGATGCCGCACCCCGAGCGGGTGTTCCGCAACATCCAGATGAGCTGGACCAGCGGTGAGGTGAGCAGCTTGAGCCCATGGATGCAGCTCTGGGTCAACGCGCGCAAGTGGGTGGGCTGATCGGGCGGGCTCAATAGCGCGGCAAGCAGCGGTCATACAAATAGCTGCTTGCGTCTGGTGAGCTTGTCCGGCCGGTGTCAGAAGCCGCTTGTAACGATTGGCGAATCGGTGACGCAGATTCCATGTCGGCATTGGCCACA
>DASUIO010000061.1:0-17727 GCA_036279755.1 Polaromonas sp.
GAAAGTTCCGCTGAACTAAGCCGAATTCGGGTTATACTCGATGGCTCTGGAGAGGTGGATGAGCGGTTTAAGTCGCACGCCTGGAAAGCGTGTGTAGGTTAATAGCCTACCGCGGGTTCGAATCCCGCCCTCTCCGCCAGAACGTTGAGATCCCCAAAATCCCTGTCAAATCAATGACTTGCGATTCTGGGGATTTTTCGTTTTCCCCCACGCATTTCCCCCACGTTGATCCCTATCGGAAGGGGCGGGGCCTTGCGGTGCTGCCTCTAAGGGCCTATGGGTTAATCCTGAATCAATGGAAGACCCAGACCACAAAGCCCAATACAGCGAGGATGGACAGGGTCCGCCCAGCCAGTAGCAGTCCGGCATCTCGCGTTGGGATGATTGTGATGGCCCCAGCGAGGGCCAGCCAAGGTGACCACCGCATAGCTGAAGTGCCCAGGTAGAGCCCCAGGCAAATCAGCATGGTGGGGATTGCGATGATGGTGAGCAATGCGGTGCTTGTCGCGGCTTTGTCAGCGTTCATGGTTCTAGTCCAAATGTTGTGGCCGTGCATCGTAGTTAGTGAGTGTGAAAAAACAGATGCCTGCAAACGCAGGACACCTGTCAAATGGATCAGTCCCAGGGGGCGACATCAGGCCCACCAAGGCCGTCAGGAGACCCTAGGCAGGCCGCTGATTGTTCGTCAATGGGTGGGTGGTTTGATACTGATTGAGAGGCTTTAAGGGCCTCTCGTTCTGCCCTTGCTTTGGCCAGCTTCGCAGTCTTCTTTTCCTGCTCTCTTTGTGCCTTGGCTAGGGCTTTCGCCTCTTCCTTCTCTTGGCGCAGCCGTTCAGTCTCAGCGGCTTTCTGTTCCCGTTTGAGGTCTCTAATGACCTCCCGGCGAATCTGTGCCTTGAGTTCTTCCAGCCCTTCAGCTTTGACCTTCTCAAGGTAGTCATGCTGGACCTTGATGCAGGCCACGCATTGACCATCATGGGTGCGGCGCATGTTCCCGTGACCTTTGAGCTTGCAAGACTGCCAGGAAGGGAAGACCTTCAGCCCTTGGGCCTTGGCTCTCTCCCGGCTTAATGGGACGGGTGGGAGGTGGCTGGCGCTAAGACCACTTGTTTCGAAATCAATCAAAGTACTGCTGTCCATTTGGTCCTCACTGTCCTTTGGTTGAATTAGGTGGCCCCTATGGGGGGCACTGAGGTGGTCCATGAGGCTGTCTACGTTAGTCGTGTTGCTCATGTGTTCCTTATCGCTTGTGGTTGACCTGAGGGGGTGGGGGAGTTGATGCTCACACCCCAGACTGACCAGACAGACGAAGACACCAGGGATGAAGACCATCACAGGGGTGGTCATCCGGCGAAGCCGATAAAGGGTTCCCCTTGTGGTGTTTGTTGTCTGGTCTTCTCTTCTGTGGTCTCCACCAACGTGATACCAAATGGGGGCCCACTTGTATCCTGTGGAAACCCAAGGCCCCATCAGAGGTTCAATCTTTGGTGAAACCCTATTACTGTGACGTTAAGGGGTGAGGTCAATATGGAATCTCGTCGGAAGGGAGCAGTGGGGACACTTCATCCCAGACCTTGTTTTGCATGTGCCTGTCCGCTGCCATTTCTTCAGCTCGGAGCCAAGTCTCTAGGTCGACGTCAGGGAAAGAGAGGCTGGAGTCTCGTGGGTCATAGCACTGCACAACTTGAGTCCGTCCATCCCCTAGTGATACGCGGACTCCCTGAGTTATCTTGGCTTTCCGCATTTGGTCAATGATGTTTCGCATCACTCGTTCAGGGACATCCAAGGCACGGAGGTTCTGCTCAAGTACATAGCCCACACGCTCGGCATGCGCTTGATTGCCAAAGACAACTCGCAAGGCGTGAAGGTATTTGGATGAACATCGCTGTGCCCCAAGTTGCTCCTGGGCAAACTCCCTCAGTAGTTCGTCAGGGATGTCTGAGACAAGATAGTCACGAAGCCGAGTGCCTGCATTGCCTTTGGTCGTTGGTGTCGGTTGAGGTGGAAGCGATGCAAGTGCGGCATCTAGGTCAAAACAGGATCTTGCATGTTGCTGTTGAGGGGTTAGTTGGTGAGGGGTGAAGTCCATGTGAGACTGCGCAGATGGAATGCGCCCAATCGTTGCGATGGGGCCGGGAGGGGTGCCTGAGGAAACCCAGGGGAGCAACCGGGTTGGCTGCTGTTTTAGCTAAGGTCAGGGTTTGAACCGCTATTTCCGCTGCATCCGGTCGGCTAACCCCTTTTGAATCAATGGGTTATCTAGCGATTTGACTGAATTGACATGCCCATCTCCTTGGCCTTCTTGGCTAGGTACTTCTGCGCTGTTTGCTGCTCTTGTCCTTCGCCGCGTTCAGCCATGGAGGCCAGCCACGCCAGTGGCGTTCAGCTTGTTGACCTTGGCTGCAACGGGGGCCACTTGTTCAATCGAAGCTGTGAGGCGTGTGGGGGCCTCAATGGTTAGCTTAGGGGCTGGTGGGGTGTCCTTGGTTTGTTCGTTGAACCACTTACGGATAACCTGTGGGTTGTGGACAGGTCTGGTGTCAGACCATCGGACACCTCGGTCCAGTTCTCGGCAAGCCACATAGCATCACCACGCACTTGGCGGGCCATGTCATCAAACCCGTTGCCCTTCACCCATTGGGCAAAGGCGCGGTCAGCCTTATGCAGGCTTCGGCCATAACGGAGGGCTTCGCTGTGTGTAAGACCTACGGATACCCCATCCGTCTACCGGCCAATTCATCCGTTGACATCCGATAGGGGCAGCCAGGGCTAACGCTTGTTCAGCCACTTGGGCACGCTCCCAGTTCTCAGCAGCTACGCGCAGGGCTTCCCCAAAGTTCTGAGGGAGGGCCACAGCCTGGGGTGCAGCCTCCAGCTCCTGCCAACGGGTCACGATGCGGTGGCGCATGGTCACGTTGTAGCCAGAGATGAGGGTGATGGTGAGGTCCTTGGGGAGATTGACGCAGGCCAGGGTTCGGCCAGTCTTGTCCTTGTAGGTCCCGTGGATGTTCCCCCATGCCTTCTCATCGTGCTGGCCTGAAAACTCAGGTGAGTTAAGCAGCTCTTCCAGCATGTTGCGGATGTCTGCCATCACGTTGTCGTGGCGCTTCCCGGTCAGCTCGGCAATCTCCCGGCTGGACATGGTGGTGGGGTGGGCAGCGCTTTTAAGTAAGCGTTACCAACTTCCCCAGTCTGGGCCTCTGCTCGCTATCGTGCTACCCAACGCTGCTTCGAGCTGTTGAATGTCTCTGTCGATGTCCATGATTCGCTTGGCGTGCCAGTTTGCGACGTGAGATGTGCCCAAGAGTCGCCGAGTGAGGGCATCAATATGCTTTCGCTCAACTGTGGCTCGTTGTTTCTTAAGGCGCTCTATGCGACTGAGGAACTGACTTTCTTGATCCATATTCATGCTTGCGCCACATACCTCTTGACCGTTGATGTGGATAGGCCGAATCGTGCGGCTGTTTTGGCAATGCTTGCCCCATTTGTATCCTTCCACGCTTTGACCTCATGGGGGTCTGCTGCCTGTGGTCTCCCCATGCTGGCCTTACCGTTATGGGTCTTGCCTGTGCGCTCCAGGGATTCCCGGGCAGCTTGTCTACCTGCGGCTGTACGTTCAATGATGCGGTGGCGCTCCATGTCTGCGACTTGGGCCAGCACAGCCAGAATCAGCTCCCCCACGCCCTTGGCGATGACTCCCAAGCCATGCACATGCACCTCCACACCCTTGGTCAGCAGATGGCGCACTGTGGCCTGCACATCTAGCGCATCTCGGCCAAGGCGGTCCACTGCATAGACATGGAGCGAGTCCCCTTCGCGGATGAAATCCAGCAGTGCGGCAAACCCCTTGCGGTCCTTGGCGGGAGTGGCACCACTCACACCCTCGTCGGCAAACTCCCTGTCAAAGTTGCCGCCCATTGCGGCTCGTTGTGACTCAATGGACTGGTCGGTGGTCGAAACTCGGAAGTAGGCGAGGCGGGACATGACGTGGGTTCTTGTTGGTTCAAAAGATATGAGTAGATTTTGAGCTTGGCTCACAAGTGAAGTCAATTACCTTTTGAGCTAGTCAGGCTCCGCTTGTGGCGGGTGGTCCACAAGGTACAACTTATGAGCCCACTCCATCTCGTCAAATCAATCAGTGGACTTCGCAAGCTGAATTGGTTCATAATCAAACTTAACGAACTAATCTAACGTACCTAACTTAATAGGGTGAACGAATGCTGGTTTGGGAAGACATCACGGAACTGCCTAGCGCCAATGAGGCGGCATCGGGGGACGCGAGCATTCGCGCCAAATATCTTAGGCTTGGAATCATTAAGGTGAAGTCAGCCGAAAAGCAGCAGCCTTCGGTAGATGGAACAACCGCGAAAGTAATCAAAGCGCTTGAGTCTCTTGCTCATCAGCACGGGCGGCTGTTGGCCGGCTTTGGAGTCTCATCGTATGAGCAGCTGGTGAGGACGCTCCTGGCTGACCGAATCGAGCCATCTACAGTTGAGCGTGCTCATCCAAGCGCTTGGGCCGCGCTTGTTCATGCACTCAATATCAAGCAATTGACTTGCGCCGCATTTGCACTGTTTAGCAAAGGGGCTTGTACTCAGGCCAAGCCGCACGGAAAAGGTGTTGGGTTCTTTTCTCGTTCGAAAGTAGACGCACGCAACGCGCCATGACCTGGCGTACAGATCGAACTTATGAAGACAAGCACGACATCATCAACATCTTTCCGCAACGACTGCAACACTCTCGGGAGTGCGCCGAACAACACATCACCCTATGTCTCCGCTACTGAAACTAAGGCTATCTTTGCTGCTAGCTTGGCTGGCCGGAAAGAAAGGCTTGAGGCGGGGGACATGCTGACAACTGACGAAGCTGCTGAACTTGTCGGAACCACTAGAGTGACCGTCAACGCCTGGATTGCAAAGGGGCGTGCGATTGGGTTAACTCAGACCCGACGCGGTTACAGGTTGCCAAAGTGGCAGTTTGAACCACAGATGTGGGAAGTTATCCCGCACCTAAGCAAGGCACTTGATACGGTTGAAGGTTGGGCTATGTTGACTTTTCTTGAAACACCTATGGGTGCGCTTCAGGGTCAAATGCCTAGGCAGGTGATTGAGCGAGGCGATGCTGCCTATGTGTTGAAGCTGGCTGCTGCGGAGGGAACCGAATAAGTCAGAGATATGAAGCTCGAAAAGCTCAAGCACGAATCAACATTTGTTCTTCCCGCCCATGCTGCGCTGTTCCGCACGCAGGCATCCAGAGCCCGAAAGGGATCAATCCGAGTAGGAAATCTGCGTCTGCCACCATCGGATCTGATGAAGGGTCGCTTTGATGTTCAGGGTGTATCAGTGGGGTACTTTGCCCAGAGCCCACAAACATCCATTTACGAGGCGATTTGCAGACGTGAGCACGGCATGGTGTCAAACGTGCTTCTTGGCAAGCGCCAAATGCTATGTTTCAACACTACGCGCCCGTTGAAGCTGCTTGATGTCCGGGCACTCACCACAACGTGGCCTGTATTGCAGTCAATGCGCTTTGAACTGACGCAGATGCTCGCAGCCTCCGCCAAGGCCAAAGGCTTTGACGGCATCCTGTATTTGTCTGCTCAACACTTCGGCCAGGATTGCTATGCTCTTTTTGAAGACAGCCTCGCCAGCTTGAAGTTGCAATCACGCGTGCCCTTGTTGGAGCCGGAAACTGGCAACTATCACTTTGCTCTTGCGGATGCTCTGCGTGGTTCCCAGATAACTGTGGTCCCGTAACTTGTTGGCTTAAGTTGGACGGGTGCTCTGGATTGGACCGCTAGGAACCCGAGGGGGTACGGGGGGAAGTCATGGCCTGGGATCATCAGATACCCCCTCGTAAATTCTTGATGGGAAATTCCGGGTGCCAGGGCACTTATCGGATGGGCAGGTCAGGGTACTGAATCTTGCTGACAGCATCTGCCTTGGTCTTCAGTGAAGCACCACCAGAGTACAGTCCAAATGTGATCCGTGGCTTCTCATGGCCCACGATGTCAGCAGCTAGGTTTTCATGGACACCTGAGTCCTCAAGCAGTGTCACGAAGGTTTTTCGGATGCTGTGGAATACGTGACTAGATCCAAAACCTAGGCTGTCCTTGAGGCGCCCGAATCGCTTCCCGATACCGTTGGACCTGTCGTTGTATTTGTTGAAGGTGAGTCCCTCAAAAAGGTAGTCATCCTTTGATGCCTCAGCCATGGACTTGACCAGGGTGGCAATGGTGGGGTGAATGGGGACTTCGCGGATACCTGCTCGGGTCTTTGCGTCCGTGATGTGCAGGGCGTTGCTTGTGACCTCTGAAACCTTGAGGCTGCACAGTTCCTCAATCCGCGCACCTGAATATGCAGCCACCTTGATGAGGTTGGCCAGCGGCGTGTCCTTGCGCTGTTCTGCCGCAGCTATCAGCTTGGGAATGTCTATGGGTGCAAATGGTGTCCAGCCTTTGCGTGCCTTGGTCGTGGGTTGCGTAGGGCCGGGGAATTTCAAATCAGCAAATGGGTTGGACCCTTTGGGGATGACCTTGGCATTAACGAGGTGTGCCCAGAGTGAGCGCCATGCGTGGGCCATCCGCTTGAGTGTGGCAGGGGTGATGGGCTTGGCCCCTTGGGTGAGCTGTTCAACCCATTCGGCTACAGACTCGGCATTGACACCCTGCACAGTTTTGAACTGGGCGAAAAGGGTGGCCACATCCTTCTTCATCTGGTCTTGCGTTTTCTCTGCAAGATGGCCAACGGATGCCTCCCAGTTTGCTATGTGGTCCTTCAGTAGGGTGGCTTTGCCGGTGGCAATCTCGTAGAACTCATGGGCCACCTTGGGGCCGTGCTGTTCCTCAAGCTCTTGGGCACGGTCTCCCAGCCCACTAGAAACGATGTGGTGCAGGTCCGCAGCATGTTCACTCTCATACCCATCAGGGCTGTAGGTGGCTTGGTAGTCCTCCTTCCACCGCAATGCCTCGCGTTGTAGTGCGTTGGTTTCCCCTCCAGCATGGGCGAGTTGACGCTTCCAGGCGACGATGTAGGGCCGGGCTAAGTCAACGGCCTTGCTCTTGTCCGTTGTCCTCAATGACTTGATGAACTTGGTCTGACCTACCGTGTCCTGAAGCTCTTTTGGCACCTTCATGGTGGCGTACCAAACGTTGCGCTTCTTCTCTATGTGGGACATCTTGGGGGCTTCCGTTGAAGTGGTCAGAATACCTTATTTCCCCCACGCATTTCCCCCACGATACGCCTTTGGATACCCTTTATCTATTGGTGATAAGCACTTAGGATGCCTTTGGCGGAATGTCCCGCCCTCTCCGCCAGAACGACAAAAGCCTCGGTCTCAGACCGGGGCTTTTTTCATGGTCGAGTCGCTGCGCTGTTCAGATTTTGCATTCGTGTGACACATCGGTGTCTGTCTGCGTGTGAAATGCAGACGTGAACGCGCAGTACATATCCTCGTCCATCGACGACTCATCCAGACCGATTCGGCGCCTGAGGGCAGATCATCCAGCCTTGCCTGTTGGACAGGCTGACGCCCAGGTCATCACCGATGCCTTGTTGATTCGGCGCACCCTCATCGATCTGGCAACGCAAGAAAGAGACCTTGCATTGCATCTGCCAGATGGTGAATTCATCGGCACATGCCTGCTTCGGGTGGGGGCTGGCTTGCGGGTGTTCTTGCAGACGCGCTTGCTGCCTGATCGGTCAGATCTTTCCGGGTTGGCACAGGTTCATGTGACCGCCTCGACGCCTGTCGGGTTGGTCTTGTTTGTGTTGTCGGAGGTGATTCAGAAAGATTTCGATCTGCTCGAAGCCAATTGGCCGCGCAATATGGCTGCGGTTCAGGGGCGACGCCATGAACGGTGGCGTGTACCGGTTGAGCAGGACGCCGTCATGTTGACCCTGCCGCACACGTCTGCAGTCGTGGCGTTATGCAACCTGAGCGAAGAGGGGGTGGCGTTTCATTTCGAATCGCCAGCTGCGCCGCCTGAAGACGCCCTGTTTGATGCTCGGTTGATTCTGTCCGACCAGGAGTTGGTCATACCTTGGCTGCAGGTGGTGCACATGCGCAAGGCGCCTGATGGTCTTTCGTGGCTGGTGGGCGCACGTCTGTTGGGTGTGAGTCGCCGAGCCCGCGCGGTGTTGCAGGAGTGGCTGGCTTCGCGTCAGGCGGTGATGACTCGATCCAGCCGGTAGCCGACACGGTACACGGGGGTGAGCTTCCAGCCGAGTGTGCCATCGAGCGAGAGCTTTTTTCTTATGCGGCTGACATGCGTGTCAATGGTGCGCGTGTCAACTTCGCTGTTGATGCCCCAGATCTTGTCAAGCAGATGATCTCGAGACAGCAGCTTGCCGGGATTCTGCAGCAGGTGCACAGCCAGTTCGAATTCCTTGTTGGTCATCGTAACGGGCTGTCCTTGAACGGTCATGGACTGCTCCTGCAAGTCGTACTCGTAGTCGTCAACGCGGGTCTTGTTTGCGGGTTGAACACGAATGCGGCGAGCCAGCGCCGCAACGCGGGCCGACAGTTGAGCTCGCCCGGCTGACTTGACGAGGTAATCGTCGGCCCCCGCCTCGAGTGCTGCGACCACGGTGGACTCATCGTCACATGAGGTGAAGACCATCACAGGGGTCTCCCAGCCAATGTGCTCACGGATCCAGCGCACCAGCTCGAGGCCGGTCGAATCTGGCAGCATCCAGTCAATCAAGATGAGGTCGAACCGATCTTGCCCCAGGCTGCTCATGAAGGCATGGGCGTTGGCGAATCCTCTGGCCTTGTGCTGAGAGGATTCGGCCCACAAGGTCAACAGATCCAGTTGGTCTGGATCATCTTCAACAATGCCTAAGTACACGCGGCGCCCTGTCTTGCTTAGCGGTTGCTTTCCTTGACGATGACCCACTGATCATTGATCAGCTTCCAGGTCAGAGTCTTTTGCATTTTGTCCTTGTAATGAGGGGACTTGTAGGCCTGGGTGAAACGGGTTTCAACGGTGTTGCCCTTGGCCTTGGCCTTGATGTTGCTGAGTTGAACATCAATCGGGCCGGGCTTGTTGAAGATGCGGCGACGCTCGGTCAGCCACTTGGCCGAGGTGTAGCGCAAAGGGCCGAATTCCTTGCCGTAGAACGACAGGTAGCGATCCATGTCCTTGGACATCCAGGCGGCGGCCCAGTCCTTCAATCTCGCCGTCGCCGCATCTACCGCAGGGGCGGGCGCTGCTGGAGTGGTGGCTGCCGGAATGGGTTGCGGCGTCACCGCTGGAGCGGGAACCGCTGCGGGTACGGCAATGGGCGTTGCCAGTTTCTGAGCACGCGCATCAAGTTCTTCGCGGCTGGTGGTGTTGATGTCCAGCGGGGTGACGGGGCAGCGTTGGGCCGCCTCGTCTGCTGCGACCCAATCCTTGGCCTGGGTCGGGGTATCGTCGTCTGCTGGGGCCACACCCACCGTGCTCAGCAGGGTATTGCGTGCAGCCTGCGTGCGGGCATAGGCCAGCTGCAAGTCGAACTCGGCGTTGGCGTAGGAGCGGCGAGCGGTGTAGAGCTCGTTTTCCGCGTTCAGCAGGTCCAACAGGCTGCGTTGACCGATTTCGAATTGCTGACGGTAAGCGTCGCGGGCTTTTTCGATGGCCAGGACGTTGCGGTCCAGCACGGCGAGCTGGTCTTTCAGCTTTTTGATGTCGTTGTGCGCGATGGTCATGACCTGACGCGCATCTCGGCAAGCCTTGTCGCGTTGGTCTGCGGCCTGGTTGACCAGGTCGGCGTATTGGCGAGTACGCGCGCGATCCGATCCGCCGTTGTAGAGGTTCCAGTTCAGGACCAATTCAGCGGTGGTGTCGCTCTTTTCGTTGGGAATGCCATCGAAGTTCTTGCCCACGCCCGACCGCACACGTGCCAGTACCTTGGGTTGGAAGGCGCTGTCACGTTCCTGGGCTTGCGCGCGCACTGCACGCAAGTTCTCTACTGCTGCGCTGATGTTGGCGTTGCGAGCCAGGGCTTGTGCGGAGGCGTCAGCGCCTTGGGTCTGGATGCCCTTGTCCAGTTCGGTGGCCGCGGGCAGGCTCGCGGCAGGGGCCTCTCCGACGATGCGCAGGTAGCGGGCGCTGACGTCGTGCAGGTTGGCGATTTCGGTGGTCAGATTCGAGTCAGCCAGTGCCAGGCGTGCATTGGCTTGTTCAGAGTCGACCCCCCGGCCAACGCCTGCTTTGAATTTGGACTGCAGCTGGTTGTGCGCGAACTTGTGTTGCACATAGTTGTCTTCAGCCAGTTGCACCAGTTTGCGGTAGCGCTGCACGTCGAGGTAAGCGCGAGTGGCTTCCAGTGCTGTGTCTTCCGATGTGGCCAGAAATTCGAAGTAGCGGGTCAGGCGGGCGTGGCCCAGGCGCTCGACTTCCTTGCGGGTCGATTGCCCATCCCACAAAACCTGTGTGGCCGTGAGCGCGATGCCGTTGCGGGTCAGACTCTGTGACTCGGGCGAGCGGGTGGTGATGCGGTTGTTTTCACGGCCCACGTTGGCCGAAAGGTCTAGGCTGGGGCGATAGCCTCCGCGCGCCACCTCTTGTTCGTTGCTGGCAGCACGCAAGGCATTCAGGCGTGAGGTGACCTCCGGGTTATTGGAGATGGCCTTTTGTACGGCAGCGCTCAGCCCCGAGGTAGACGCAGTTTGTGCCTGTGCAGCGGTGGCCAGACAGGCCAGAGTCAATGCAGACAATCCAAACTTGAACATGGTTTCCTTCACGTTTTACCTCGCCGCCAAGGGCGTTTGACCGAAAAACAATTGCACATTCTGGCATTGATCGCCACACGAGCAAATAAGTTAAGACCAGCGTTTTGCTGGGTTGTGAAGTAGTTATCTTAGATATTCACTGGATTCAAGATCGCTCGATTTCAGCCGAATTCACCCTGTGCTTTGCTTGCGCCGGATATTGCCATTGTCTCGAAGCGTTGGATGGGAGCCGTTCTGGCTGGCCATGCGGCGGGGGTGGGCGCGCGTGTTCGTCGCGGTGGTGGTGCTGTGGGCTGGGCCTTTGTTGGCCTGGGATCCTCCCAAGGTGCTGGCACGAGCCCAGAAAATGGGCCCGACTACGCTTGCCAGAGCGCAAGCCTTGCTCGATGAAATCAATGAGGTGACCGGGCAGGACGACGACACCAGACTCAAGGCGGTCAATACTTTTTTTAACCGCCATGTGCTGTATCGGGACGATCAGGAAACCTGGGGTCAGGTGGATTACTGGAGCAGCCCGCTGGAATTGTTGTCAAAAGGGCAGGGTGACTGTGAGGATTTCGCCATAGCCAAGTATTTCTCCTTGATTGCGAGTGGAGTTTCCGGGGGGAAGATGCGTCTGGTGTATGTCCGAGCGCAGATCGGTGTGGCGGTGCAGGCGCACATGGTGTTGGCTTATTACCCCACACCCAATGCCGAGCCGCTGATTCTCGATAACCTGATTTCGGATATTCGTCCAGCCTCGCGTCGCCCCGATTTGGTCCCTGTTTTCAGTTTCAGTGCCGAGGGTTTGTGGCAAGGTGTGGGGGCAGCATCGGCAGGAGATCCTGCTGCGCGCTTGTCCCGTTGGCGCGATGTGTTGAGCAAGGTGAAGGCAGAAGGGTGGTGGTGATGGAGGCGCAATGTCCCTGATTCGGCAAATCTGGTTGCTGTTACTGGTGACCGTGCTGATGGCATTTCTGGGTAGCTTTGGCGTGTGGATGGTGTCTGCCCGCGGTTATCTGGAAACCCAACTGCGTCTGAAGAATGCAGACAATGCACAGTCGCTGGCTCTGAGCCTGTCTCAGCAGCGTGGCGATGTGCCTTCCATGGAACTGACGATTCAGGCCATGTATGACACCGGTTTCTACAAGCGCATCGCCCTGCGCGATGGCGGCGGTCGCCTGCTGTTCGTGCGTGAGGCCGACCCCCGCATCGGCCGTGAGCAGGTGCCTCAGTGGTTTGTGGATCTGGTGCCGGTGGAGTCCGTGCCTGGCGTGGCCCAGGTGTCTGATGGTTGGCGTGCGCTGGGCCAGGTGGAGGTCATCAGCCATGCGGGGTTCGCCCACGAGCAGTTGTGGCAGGGCTCGCTGAAAACGATGTCTTTGCTGGCTCTGCTGGGCGTGGTGTCAGGGGGCATTGCCACGCTGGGGGTCAGGCGCATTCGTCGGCCTCTGAACGATACGGTGGGGCAGGCGCAGGCTCTGATGGAGCGGCGCTTTATCACCGTGCCAGAGCCGCGGGTGCCTGAGTTGGCGCGCTTGAGTCGCGCCATGAATGCCGTGGTGGTGCGGCTGAAGTCGCAGTACGACGAGCAGGCCAGCATGGTCGAGCAGTTGCGCCAGCAGGCGCATTGCGATGCGCTCACGGGCCTGTCGCACCGGCGTCATTTCATGGCGCAGCTGGGTGCCGCCCTGGTCGACGAGGAAAGCTCCGGCGATGGAGTGCTTTATCTGGTGCGGATTGTGGACCTGGGTGGGGTGAATCGCTTGCTGGGGCACCGCATGACCGATCATCTGCTGCAAAGGCTGGCCGCCATCCTGGAGGAGATCTCTTCGGGGGTGACCGGCTCAGCCACCGGTCGGCTCAATGGCGGAGATTTTGCGGTTTGCTTGACTGCCTCCAACGTGCCTTTACCCGAAGCCGAGTACTACGCCGATGCGATTCGTCGGGCGTTTGCTGAGCAGGCTTTGAAGGCCTCCGTGGTGGTGGGGGCGACCCAATGGCGACGCGGCATGTCGATGCAGCAAGTGTTGGCTGCAGCCGATTCGGCCTTGGCCCGAGCTGAAAGCCGTGGTGCATTCTCGGTGGAGCAAGTGTTGCTGGATTCTGCCCAGGAACGGGTAATGGGTGAAGATCAGTGGCGGCGTCGTCTGACTGCGGCATTGGCCGAGCGTCGCTTGCATCTGATGCGCTACCCGGTGGTGGATGCTCAAGGTGCGGTTGTTCACCTTGAGTGCCCGGCACGTTTGCAGCTGGATGGTGATGGTGCATTCGAGCCCGCAGCGAATTGGCTGCCGATGGCTTTGCGCTGTGGATTGGTGTCTCAGATCGACGAGATGGCTGTGGGCATGGCCCTGACGCAAATTGCGCAAGATGGACAGGCGCGCGGCGTGAATCTCTCGCCCGCTTCGTTGTCAGACAGTGGCTTTGTTCCTCGACTGCGGGCTTTGCTGTTGGGGGCGCCAGAAGCGGCGGCCAAACTGTGGCTGGAAGTGGCAGAAAGCGCTGCGCTGGATCATTTCGAGTTGGTGCGCGAGTTGTGCAAGCAGTTGCGTCCTCTGGGCGCCAAGGTGGGCTTGGAGCACGCTGGGGAACGCTTGACGCGCATCGAGTTCCTGTTTGAGGCCGGACTCGATTACGTCAAGCTGGACGCGTCGGTCTCCCAAGGCGTGGCGCACGACAAAGCCCGTGCGGCCTTCGTGTCTGCGACGGCCGGCATGCTGCATGGTCTGGGATTGAAGGTTTATGCCGAGGGCGTGCAGGATCGCGCCGATATCGCTGCTCTGCATGAGTGCGGCATGGACGGAGTCACGGGGCCAGCGATCACGGTGGCTTGAGTTGAACTGAGGCGGTTTGAGTGATCAGGGCCTGAGGCGTGTGCCGTCAGGCCCTTTTCTTTTCTAGGGCCCTTTTCCCGGGCCGGCTTCAGTCGACGTTGAGCTGGCCCTTGTTCAGCAGGTCCTTGATGATCTGCTGGTCATTGGTCAGGGTGCCGCCGAGGGTGAGATCCACCGAGCGCAGCACAATCGTCTGATCCTCCTGGGTTTGGGTGTAGCCGGTGTTGAAGCCACCATTGCTGCTCAGGTGAATGACAGTGTCGGCCCCGTTGTACTCGAAGTGCATGTAGTTCGAGAGGTTGCCGGTGTTGGTGCCCACATGGTTGTCGCCTTGCAGCAGATCCCGCAGGTCCAGCACATCCTTGTTGCCAGGCGCAGAGCTGAAGTCACTGATGATGTCGACCGATGGGCTGCCCTTGGCGCCACCATCGTTGAGTTCCCAGCGGAATACGTCATTGCCCAGCCCGCCGGTGAGCAGATCGTTGCCCTTGCCACCAACTAGAACGTCGTGCCCGCCGGCACCGGTGAGGTTGTCATCGCCCAGTTCACCCAGCAAACGGTCGTTGCCGGAGTTGCCGACAATGTTGTCCTGACCGGCACCACCAGCCAGGAATGAGGCGCCGGTGCTGGTGGCTGCCACCATGTCGTCGCCGCTGGTACCTGTCACGATGGTGCTGCCATTGACGATGTTGAGGTACTCGGTGGTGGTGTGGGTTTCGCCGTTCAGCGCGGTGGCCGTCGCGTTGAACGCGAGGGTTGCCGAGCCGGTGCCGGCGTTGGTGACCTGCAGCGAGCTGATTACCCAGCCAGTCAGGTCGATGGACTGGCCGTTTCCGGTGGAGGTGGCTGTGTGTATGCCATCGCTGATGGTCATGCCCGACTCGAGTCCGGTTACCGTCAGGTGATCAAAGAAGCCGCCGCCCACATTGATCTTGAGGGCGCCACCGTCGTTGGCAATGGCTTGGTCGTGATAACCGCTTTCTACTCCGCGGATGGCTTTGATCTGGTCTGCAGTCAGGACGCGGTCGTAGATGTGCAGATCGTCGAGCTGGCCGTTGAAGTAGTTCTTGTCGGTCATGTCACTGCCCGACGCGTTATTGCTGAACTGGTTGGTTGCACCGATTGATGTCAATCGATTGAGCAAGCCTGTGTAGGCAGAGTCACTGGGGCTGCCTGTGGCCTCCAATTTGCCGTCGACAAAGACCTGAACCAAGCCAGTGGAGGCGTTGCGCGTGATGGCAACGTTGTGCCAGACGTTGTCGTTGATGGAGGTGGTGCTGAACACACCGGCCACATTGCCCAAGCCGAAGCCGATCTTGCCGGCGCTATTGATGGCGCCCCATTGGATGTCGTTGCCACCGCCGTTCTGTTCGCTGCCAATGATGCTGGCCAGGTCCCATGAGTTGCCGTTTCCGGCGCCCGAACCCGTCATCGCTGTCTTGAGCCAGAAAGTCATGGTGGCCGTACCCATCAGGGGTTGGGTCACGCTGGTGGAGAGGTTGATGCGATCGCCGGCGTCATTGAAGCTGATGTAGTTGCCTGCCGAGGCATTGCGCTGGCCGGCTGATGCGAACGTCGGCAGTCCAATGCCACCGGTTGTCGAGTCGTCAGCCAAGGTGCCAACCTGGGCGATGTTGCTGCGGTTGTAGGTACTGATGGAGCCAACGGCGTCGTCGAAGGTCCACTGACCAACCGGAGACACGGTCAGGTTAGGAACCAGGCTGTCGTTGACCAAGGCAATGCCCACGGTGGTGGTGAGTGCATTGGAGGTGCCTTGTCCGTCTGTGACGGTCAAGGTGATCTGGCGGTCGACGTCCACGGGCGAGTGGCCCGGTGTGCTGAAGTAGATGGATTGGATCGCCGCTTGGTAATCCGCTACCGAGGCTTTGCCGATGAGGGTGAGCTCTCCGGTCAAGGGGTTGTAGGCAATCGGCAAGATTCCAAATGGCATGACACCAAACCAGAGCATGTCACCCAATTGTGGGTTTTCCAGCTTGATGGTGGCACCCATCAGTTCACCCGAATCGGGGTCATTGATGGTAACGGGCTGATTGAAAATCTGAATAGGCAAGGTGTCTTCGACGTAGCGCACACCGTTGCCTGACGTGGTGCTCAGGGTTGGGGCATCGTTGGTGCCATTGATGGTCACGGTGACCGTAGACGAGGTGCCGTCAATTGACTTGACTGCAAAAGTCTCTTTCAGGCTTTGGCCATCAGTCAGTTGCTGAATGGCGCTTTGGCCATTGTTGGCTGAATAAGTCCAAGACCCGTTCGATGCCAGATTGAATGTGCCGTACTTGCCAGCCGTGTTCGTTTGTACTTGGAAGGCGGATTCACCCACATCTGTGTCTGTGACGGTCAGTTTGCCGCTGGCCGCCAGGTTGCCGCCCGAGACATTCTGATCTTCCGTCACAGATCCGGTGGTGCCAGAGGCACTGATCACGGCCGTGTCATTCACGCCAACGATGGTCACCTTCACGGTGGCGGGGGTGCCGTCGATCGACCGAACAGTGAACGATTCAGTCAACGATTGACCGCTGCCGAGTTGCTGAATGGCTTGCTGACTGTTGTTGGCTGAATAAGTCCACGCGCCTGTGGCATTGATCGAGAAAGAACCATACAGGCCGGTTACATTGGTTTGCGGCTGGAAGCCGGTTTGACCCAGATCGATGTCTGTCATGACGACGGTGCCGCCCGTCGTCAGCTTGCCTGCATTGACATTGGTGTCTTCGGTGACAGTACCGACGGGAACCGTGGGTGCCAGTACGGCGGCGTCATTGGTGCCTTGAATCGTGACCGTGACGGTGGAAGCGGTGCCGTCAGTCGACTTGACCGTGAAAGACTCGGTGAGCGACTGGCCTGCTCCCAGTTGCTGGATCGCGATCTGGCTGTTGTTGGCCGTGTAAGTCCAAGAGCCATTCGTGGCCAGATTGAATGTGCCGTACAAACCGGCTTTGTTGACCTGCGCCTGGAAGCCTGCCTGACCGGCATCGGTGTCGGTGATCGACAGGGTGCCGTTGGCCACCAGGTTGCCTGCGCCATTGACGTTCTGGTCTTCCGTGACACTGCCGGTGGTGCCAGACGAGGCGATCACCGGGGCGTCATTCGTACCATTGATGGTGATGGTGATCGACGCCTCGGTGCCGTCGATCGACTTGACCTTGATGGTGTCCGTCAGAGATTGGCCATGGCCCAGCTGCTGGATGGCGGGGGAGCCATTCGCAGCGGTGTAAGTCCATGAACCGTTGGCGTTGAGCGCCAAGGTGCCGTAGGTGCCGTTGATCGTCCCGGCCTGGAAGCCAGCTTGACCGGCATCGGTGTCAGTGATCGACAGGGTGCCATTGGCCACCAGGTTGCCGGCGCCGTTGACGCCCACGTCTTCGGTGACCGAGCCGGTGGTACCGGACGACGAGATGACGGGGGCGTCATTCGAGCCGTTGATGGTGACCGTGATAGTGGCTGGCGTGCCATCGATTGCCTTGACCGTGAAAGTCTCAGTCAGAGTGTCACCACCGCCCAGTTGCTGAATGGCGGGGTTGCTGTTCGAAGCGGTGTAGGTCCAGGAGCCGTCGGCGTTCAGAACCAGATTGCCGTAGGCGCCATTGGACGTACCAGCCTGGAAGCCAGCTTGACCAGCATCGGTGTCGGTGATCGACAGGGTGCCGTTGGCCACCAGATTGCCGGCGCCGTTGACGCTGACATCTTCAGTGACGCTGCCGGTGGTGCCCGCAGAGGAAATCACCGGCGCATCGTTGCTGCCGTTGATGGTGATGGTGACGGTAGCCGGTGTGCCGTCCGCAGCCTTGACCGTGAAAGTCTCAGTCAGAGTGTCACTACCGCCCAGTTGCTGAATGACTGGGTTGCTG
Organism: Polaromonas sp.; assembly: GCA_036279755.1. Lineage (GTDB taxonomy): Bacteria > Pseudomonadota > Gammaproteobacteria > Burkholderiales > Burkholderiaceae_C > Polaromonas. The sequence goes on from DASUIO010000061.1 coordinate 17,399, forward strand.
TTCGAAGCGGTGTAGGTCCAGGAGCCGTCGGCGTTCAGAACCAGATCGCCATAGGCGCCATTGGACGTACCGGCCTGGAAGCCAGCTTGACCAGCATCGGTGTCGGTGATCGACAGGGTGCCGTTGGCCACCAGGTTGCCGGCGCCGTTGACGCCAATGTCTTCGGTGACGCTGCCGGTGGTGCCCGCAGAGGAAATCACCGGTGCATCGTTGCTGCCATTGATTGTGATGGTCACGGTAGCTGGCGTGCCGTCGGCAGCCTTGACCGTGAAGGTCTCAGTCAAGGTGTCGCCGCTGCCCAGCTGCTGAATGGCTGGGTTGCTGTTCGA
>DASUIO010000062.1:0-2362 GCA_036279755.1 Polaromonas sp.
GACGCAACTGCTGACCCGGATTCGCAAGATCAAGGGACAAGCCGCCGCCCTCGAGTCCGCGCTGGAGCAGGAGCGGGAGTGCCTGGCGATCCTTCAGCAGATTGCCGCGATCAGGGGGGCGGTGAATGGCCTGATGGCCGAAGTGATGGAGGGACACATCCGCGAGCATCTGGGCGCGGAGGAGCTGACCGCCGACGAGAGACAGCAGGAGCTCGACCAGATCGCCACACTGCTGAAGTCCTATCTCAAATAGTCGGCGATGCAGCAAGGCAGCCGCGCCCTGCTCTTCTCATGGCGCATGGGCGAGGAAAGCGCAAAAGCGCCATCGCGACAGGGAACGAGAGTCGCGAAAGACGATCAAAGAGGCCGCAAGCCCCCGCCCGGAACACCGGCGGGAGGATCACCGAGGCCTCGACGACCGCTCGCCATCATGATGAAAATAACCTTGAGAAAGGCCGCCCTCTGGCCAGGACTGCTGATCTGGGCTGCCTGCACGGCACTCGCCGCCGGCGCGAGCGAACGCTCGGTACGCCCGGAAAGCCCGGCGGTGCGCGCCCTGGTGGCAAGCGCCTCCCGCGACCTCGCGGCCGGGCAGACGGAACTGGCGGCCGCCACCCTGGAGCGCGCCCAGCGCATCGAGCCGGGCAATCCCGTGATCGTGCACTACCTCGGCCAGGTTCGCCTGCGCCAGGGCAACTTCCAGCAGGCCGAGGCGCTGGCCGCCAAATCCGATGTCCTCTCGGGGGGCGACCGCACCCTGCACGAACGCAACGTCTGGCTGACCAATGCCGCCCAGGAGACCGCCGCGAAGCGTCTTACCCCGGCGCTGCCCGCGGATGACGAGCAGCTTGCCCTGCAACAGCGGCTCAACGAGGAAATCAAAAAGCGCCAACAGGCCGAGGCCCAGGCTGCCGCCTTGCGCGAACGGCTGGAGCAGGAACAGGCCCGCACCAGCCAACGGGACTGGTCCCGGGACGCGGGATACGAGGACGAGATCAAGGAGTCCGGCATGCGAGCTGCGGCGCTCGACACGGCGCCCGAGGTGGACATCCACCGCATCCCCAGCGGCCATCGCCCGCCACCGGGACAATGCCGCCTCTGGTTTCCGGAACGCGCACCGGGCAAACAGCCGCCGCCCGGCGACTGCCGACAGTTGCGCCAGCGCTTGCCGGCAGGGGCCTGGCTGATCGGCTCCTGACGGCCGACGAGCGCCGCCGGCTGGCAATGCGCACCACATGTTCCTATGCACGAAGGCCCGACGCTCCTGATCGACTTGCACCCCTTCCCTTTTGATCCGTATCTGCACGGTGTAACTGCCGAGCCGTCAGTCCTTTTGCCCGCCCTGATCGTGGTCTTGGTGGCCGCCCTGGCAGGTGGCACCTCAAAAACGCCTGAAAACCACCGCTGAGCGCCCCAAAACGCACCCGCAACGCCCTCGCTGGAGAACCCACGAACCAAGGCGCAACACCAGTAACCACGCGGCCCGAGCCGTCGTGCCGATGATGGATCGGACCGACTGAAAACAGACCCCTTATGGATAAAGGGCTGCAGATGACTGCATTACGGCCCGTACCACTTTTGTACCGCCGAGATTCGCATACCCCAGTTGGCGCCTACGAAAACAGGGCTGATTCATATAGCTTGGCGGCACCACGATAAGGAGATCCCCCATGAAGAAAATGGTCGCGATAACCCTCGCCCTGATCGCCACCAGCAGCCACGCCGAGGAGTCGAAACCACTGGCTCTGAAAGCGTCTGAAGAAATGGTGTATCAGATATTCAAGGACGACCAGACAGCGTTGGGCCAGGCCGTGCGAAAGAACCGGCGCGACTCAGAGAACCGTGAGATCCGCTCGGCTCCTCAGATCAGATCGGCGCGGGAATGCGCAAAGCCCGGCAACGTGATCGACGAGGACGTCCGCCGCTGCATGAAGGGGATGTGACCGCGCAGCTTTGCAGTGCACCATCATGCCCGCCGACTTGCGCTATTTTAGTGCGAGCCGAGGTTCGTACTCAGTGCACACGCGGCTTGGCCGCACCATTACCGCCCCCTCGAACACGGGTTTGTGACCGTTGCCGATCGACGGAGCGCGATGCTGCAGGGGTTGAGAGGCGGAAGACCCGGCCTGGGGCGGACTAGCCCCGCCAAGGCAGATGCAGAGCGCCTGCGAGGGCTCTGGCACAGCGCCCGGATGGCACGCCGAAACGCCACTCTGGCGCTAAAAATAACACTTGGCCTGCATATTGCTTTGCACTGGGTGGAGCCTGCGCAGACTCACTCAATGAATCTCGTGCTCGCTATGACAATGACGAAACAGCTTTAACGGAGTAATCGGAAGGATGTCTTACTCAAATCTCGCCC
>DASUIO010000063.1:0-3036 GCA_036279755.1 Polaromonas sp.
ACATTACCCCCATATCATCCGGCATGTGCGCTATGCCCGGGACGTCCAGGGCCTGTGGTACACGCGAGCGAATGTCATGGCGGTGCTGGGGGCCATGCACGGAGAAACCATCGCACGCGAAAAAGTCGGTCGCATCACTGACAAATTCGACGGGCTGCTGCCACGCGGCCTGAATTCAAGGCCGAGTTCGCTCACCCCCCTGACCCCTCAAGCAACTCAATCAAGCGCCAAAGGCACTCAATGCTGATGGCCCCACAGTAAAAAGGCGTCCCTGCCTTCCACTGCCAGGGTGATTTTGCAGCCTACGGGCAGTAGCACTTTGGTGGTGACATGGCCAAACGGCAGTCCGGTCAGCACGCGCGCCTTGATCTGGCTCTGCAGCCAGGCGACCACCGTGGCCAACTTGAAGCCCTTATCGTGCGGCACCAGCCGGTAGTTGCTGAACTGCCCAAAAATAACGGCCTTTTGCTGGGCCAGAACTCCTGCATGCAGCAGCTGCGTGAGCATGCGTTCCACCCGGTAAGGGTGCTCGCCGACATCTTCGAGAAACAGAATTCCGCCTTTGACGACCGGCAGATAGGGCGTACCCACCAGCGATGACAATATTGCCAGGTTGCCACCCCACAACACCGCATCCTTGATGCCAAAGGCGGTGGTAGCGACCGATACACCAGCGCTACCGTCTATTGAACCAATAGCGAACTTGGGTAGCTGCCAACCCGTTCCCTCGCCCTGCCCCGTGATCAGGTCATCAAAACAGGCTTCCATGATGTCGTCTGGGTCGGCTTCGGTGCCAAAGTCTTCGCCCAACGCAGGGCCGGCCCAAGTCACCGCGCCGGTCTTGGCCAGCACAGCCGTCTGAAACGCCGTGAAGTCGCTCAATCCGACAAATCGGGTGCCTTTGGCAACGGCCTTGGCCACGGCTTTGTAATTGATACCCGGCAGGATGCGCGTAAGACCATAACCACCGCGCGAAATCAGCGCCACATCGGCGCCGCTGGCCGCCGCGCGATGAATGGACGCAAGCCGGGTTTCGTCATCACCGGCAAAACGCTGGTGACTCGCCAGGGCAGCTTCATCAATTTCGACCTCGTGGCCCAACGCCTGAAGGCGTTTCACTCCACGTTTGAAACTGGCTTTGTCGCGCACCGCGCTGGAGGGTGAGTAAATGTAGATATGTTTTTTCACGGATCAGAGTATCCCATTGCTCCCATTTAAAAGACGTGCCAGACGGGTCAGGAAAAGACCGTGCGGTTGGCAATCTGATCCAGATCAACAAAAACCTTGTCAATATCGACCGGCTTGGTCCAGTACCCCTCAAAACCGGCGTCTTTTGCGGCTTTCTTGTGTTCCGGCTGGGCGTCACCGGAACACATGAAAGCGGGTGTATTTTGCAACTCGGGAATTTTTCGGATTTGTTGCAGAAGCTCGATGCCGTGGGTGTCTGGCAAATGCGCGTCCAGCACCAGAACATCAGGCAACCAGCTTCTGGCGACGTCGAGGCCTTTGGTGCCATCTTTGGCAATGCGCAAATGGACGTCTTCGCGGGTCTGCATCACTTCATCAAACAGCATCACGTTGAACATGTTGTCTTCGACATAAAGCACACGCATTTTGCGACGCGTCACGCTCGGGACTTTTTCGATCGCGACTGCCGCCGCAGGGGTGGCCGCTGCGAGTAACCCATCCGCGACGATGGCGGACCCGGGCTCCCAGTGACTGTCCGACGACAGTGCCGTGAGTGCGCGAAAACGTTCGGCCGTTTCCAGTAAAGCGCTTTCAGCACGCTTGCGCTCAGTAACGTCCAGCGCCATGATCACATTGGCCACAGCGCGACCCTCGGCGTCCCGTTCGGTATAACGCCGCGCATGCAGGTAAACCAGCCGACCGTCGGGCCGGATGATGCGGTAGTCCAGATACACAGGCCCCGGCATGTCGCGCGAGCGTTCGCCTGCGCGTAAGAAATTGCCGAGGTCTTCAGAATGAACCAGCGCTTCGGCCTGCTCCAGCGTGACGCGTGGCCCGCTCCTGTCAAGCCCAAACATTTCGTAAGCCCGCGCATTCAAGGTGAACTGCCGACTTTGAAGATCAAGCACGCTTTGCGCGACGCCCGTGAGCTCTGTGAGCTGCTGCTGCATGACGTGATGGGCCTCGGTGAGCCGCAATTCAGGCTCCGGCTTGAAATCGGTTATGGCTTCAGCCATGGTTTGCGCCCTCTGAAATAGAGTGATGATTCTGAACTTCTGGCAAAACAATACTCCATGTGCTGTCAGAAAGGCTGAGCACCTTTGGGTCTGCAACCGTGCCCTTGCGCTGCGATTATTCGCAGCCTTCAAGCAACATTGATTTTTAACACACTTCGCGGCCTGACAAGACCGATCGAGTCCTGCCCGCAAACGGTCTCTATCGAAAAAAATGCACCGCTTCGGCGGCTATGGCTGCGCCGTGTTCCTGCACGAAATGCCCGGCTTTGGGTAGCAGTATCAGCGGGCTGGCTCCCGCCCCCCGTATGCAAGCCCGCAACGCCTGCATCGCGGGCAAACCGAGCACAGGGTCTGCCACGCCGACGGCCATCAAGGTCTGGCCTGTCCATTGCTTTTGCCAGAACTCACGCGCTTGTCGCGACACTGCAGCTCCGTCGGAGTCCATGAATTCAGGAACCCTTCGTGGAAAGGCGCGCAGCGCGGCGCGGTGGCCTTTATCGGGGAACGGGGCGTTGTAGGCCGCGCATTCTTCAAGGCTCATCTGCGGATTGCCGCGGGCTAACAGGCGCGCCACATCGAATTCCGGATGCTTGGCGCACATCTCGCGCCAGGCCAAAAAACCGGGGGTCAGCGGTACATCACCGCAAGCCAGCGTGGTATTCATGACCAGCAAGCCTTTGTAGCGCTGCGGCGCGGCCATGGGCAGCGTGAGGCCGAGCAAACCGCCCCAGTCCTGGACAACCAGCACGATGTTCTGCAAGTCCAGCCGTTCAACCAGCTCCAGCAGCATCTGACGGTGCGTGCTGAAGGTATGAAAGCTTTCTTTCTTGGG
>DASUIO010000064.1:0-17818 GCA_036279755.1 Polaromonas sp.
GGACAAGGAGCGCCTGGCCGCCGCCCTGCAGCAGGCCGGCCACCGCGTGGCCATGGCCGGCGACGGCATCAACGACGCCCCGGCGCTGGCCCGCGCCGATATCGGCATCGCCATGGGCACCGGCACCGACGTGGCGATGAATAGCGCCCAGGTGACACTGGTCAAAGGGGATTTGCGCGGCATTGCCGTCGCGCGGGCGGTTTCACTGGCCACCGTGGCGAACATGAAGCAGAATCTGGCTTTCGCTTTTGTCTACAATGCGCTGGGAGTGCCGATAGCGGCCGGAGTTATGTACCCACTGACCGGCTGGCTGCTGTCGCCGATGATCGCGGCGCTGGCGATGAGCCTGAGTTCGGTGTCGGTGGTTTTCAACGCGCTACGGCTGCGGCAAGCATCACTGCCAGGAGATATGGAGCGGCTCCCGGTGACGGCCGCAATCAATACAAAGAAACGGGGCTGTTGCTAACTACGTTCGTGAACCCCTACCGCTTCGAGGACAAGCATGAGCACTTCGCCGTCCAGTACCACGCTGACGCCCCTGATCGAACGTTGGCGATCTGATCCAGGCGGCACCTATCAGACGTGGTTCCTGTGGGAAGAGCGCCTGAAGAACTTCCGTTCCATCCGGCGTGGCTTGCAAACGGTGATCGCGGAAATTGAGGCTGGAACCTTCGGCTGCCAATATCGGGGATCCACCTTGGAAACAGTCGTCAGCTCCATCGCGGAGCAACGCCAGATTTTCAAGGGCGCTGATCACGCCTTCTTGTGGAAACCCAAGCTACGCATCCCCGATATCTATGAAAGCCCCGATAACCAGAAGGCATTCGGCCGCTTCCTGAATCAGTGTTTTTGTTGCAACAGTGATCAGGCACTGATTGATGCCATTCACCAGCTCGACCAGCATCAGATCAAGGGATTGGGCCCGGCAGCGGCCAACCTGCTTTACTTTCTACATCCGACCCGGGTCCCCCCTTTCAATACCGCCATCGTCAGGGGCTATAACCTAGTCACCGGTGGCAAGGTCAAGTTGGGAAAATGGCCGGACTATCTGGTCATGCGGCGTGGGATGCAGCAGTTGCAACTGACCTATCGGGGGTTGTTCTCGAATGACTTCGGCGCTGTTGCCGGCTTCCTTTTTGACATGGGCAACCAGCGTTACCCGGCCCCCCCGTTGGACAATGATGCCGAGGCGTTGGCGCGCTTCCGTGCCGAATTGGCGAACATCCGTGAAGAGAACGCCCAGACCGCCAAGGCTCTGTCAGCCGCTCGCGAATCCGACCATACCCATACTGAGATCCAAGGTTGGCTACGTGACTTGGGCATCGCGCTGGGCTATCGGATCTGGATTGCCAGCAATGACCGTGGACGGGCCTTTGCTGGCGGACGCCTCGGCGATGGCTGCCTGGAGCGCCTGCCGCTCTCACTCGAGACGTTACCGTCTCAGGACACCATCCGTCTGATTGATATTCTGTGGCTGGATGTACAAGGTGGCGTTGTGGCCGCGTTCGAGGTTGAGCACAGCACCAGTATTTATTCCGGCATCGTACGCATGCTTGATCTAGCCTTGGCCGCTCCGGAGCATTTGGCCAGCACCTATTTCCTGGTCGCTCCTGACAATCGGGAACAGGATGTTCGCGACCAATTTGCCCGTCCCGCATTTTCACGGGTGCGCGAGCTGTCATTACGGTTTCTGTCCTATAGCGAGCTACGGCAACATGGGGTCGTCTCAGAAAACGGAAAATAAAGCACGCTAAGCCGGTGGCAGCGGTCGCAATGGCCTGAACTTCCCCGCACCGACCTTGGCACTGCTGCGCCATAGGTAATCGCCGGTCAGGTTGATATGCTCCCACCCCAGCGGGGACAGATATTGCAGCAACGTGTCGTCCAGCGCCTTGCCGTGGGCACGCAAAGCACTGGTGGCACGCTCCAGATAGACCGTGTTCCACAACACGATGGCCGCCGTCACCAGATTGAGGCCGCTGGCCCGGTAGCGCTGCTGCTCAAAACTGCGGTCGCGGATTTCACCCAATCGGTAGAAGAAGACCGCCCTGGCCAGCGCGTTGCGCGCCTCGCCCTTATTCAGCCCCGCATGGACGCGGCGGCGCAGCTCCACGCTTTGCAGCCAATCCAGAATGAACAGCGTGCGCTCGATGCGCCCCAGCTCGCGCAGGGCGACGGCCAAGCCGTTTTGGCGCGGATAGCTGCCGAGCTTGCGCAGCATCAGCGAGGCCGTCACCGTGCCCTGCTTGATCGAAGTGGCCAGCCGTAGGATTTCATCCCAATGAGCGCGAATAGCCTTGATGTTCAGCCTGTCGCTGCTAATCATCGGCTTGAGTGCATCGTAGGCAGTATCGCCCTTGGGAATGAACAGCTTGGTGTCGCCCAGGTCGCGGATGCGCGGCGCGAACCGGAATCCCAGAAAGTGCATCAGGCCGAACACATGATCGGTGAAGCCCGCCGTGTCGGTGTAGTGTTCCTCGATACGCAAGTCAGACTCGTGGTACAGCAGGCCATCGAGCACATAGGTCGAGTCGCGCAAGCCGACGTTGACCACCTTGGCGCTGAAGGGCGCGTATTGGTCGGAGATATGGGTATAGAACGTCCGCCCAGGGCTACTTCCATACTTCGGATTGATATGCCCGGTGCTCTCTGCCTTGCTGCCGGTTCGGAAGTTCTGGCCGTCCGACGATGACGTGGTGCCGTCGCCCCAGTTTCCGGCGAAGGGTTGTCGAAACTGTGCGTTCACCAGCTCGGCCAGCGCCGTCGAATAGGTTTCGTCGCGAACGTGCCAGGCTTGCAGCCAAGACAGCTTGGCGTAGGTGGTGCCAGGGCAGGACTCGGCCATCTTGGTGAGCCCAAGATTGATACCATCAGCCAGAATCGTCGTCATCAGCAAGGTTTTGTCCTTGGCCGTGTCGCCGGTCTTCAGGTGTGTGAAGTGGCGCGTGAAGCCCGTCCATTCATCGACCTCCATCAGCAACTCGGTGATCTTGAGGTGCGGCAGCAACATCGCCGACTGGTCAATCAAGGCTTGCGCGGCGTCTGGCACCGCTGCGTCCAGCGGCGTGATCTTCAGGCCCGATGCAGTGGTGATGATGGCGTCCGGTAAGTCGTTGGTCGCCGCCATGCGGTTGACTGTGGCGAGTTGCGCCTCCAATAATTCCAGTCGGTCATGCAGATATTGGTCGCAGTCGGTGGCCACGGCCAGTGGCAATTCGCTGGCCAGCTTCAGGGTGGCGAACTTCTCGATCGGCACCAGGTATTCGTCGAAGTCCTTGAACTGGCGCGAACCCTGCACCCAAACATCACCAGAGCGCAGTGCGTTCTTCAGCTCCGACAGGGCGCATAACTCGTAGTAACGCCGGTCAATACCCTCGTCGGTCAGAACCAGCTTTGCCCAGCGCGGCTTGATGAATGCGGTTGGCGCATCGGCGGGCACCTTGCGCGCGCTGTCGCTGTTCATGCCGCGCAGCACGTCGATGGCATCGAGCACACCCTTGGCGGTGGGCGCGGCGCGCAGTTTGAGCACGTCCAGGAACTGCGGCGCATAGCGGCGCAGCGTGGCGTAACTCTCGCCGATATGGTGCAGGAAATCAAAATCGGCAGGCCGCGCCAGCGTTTGCGCCTCGGTGACGCTGGCGGCGAAGGTGTCCCACGGCATGACCGCTTCGATGGCGGCGAACGGATCGCCGCCGCTTTGTTTGGCTTCAATCAGCGCCTGACCGATGCGCCCATACATCCGCACCTTGTCGTTGATCGCCTTGCCGGAAGCCTGGAACTGCTGTTGATGCTTGTTCTTGGCCGCATTGAACAGCTTGCCGATGATACGGTCGTGAAGGTCGATGATTTCATCAGTGACGGTGGCCATGCCCTCGATGGCCAGTGCTACCAAGGTGGCGTAACGCCGCTGCGACTCGAACTTGGCCAGGTCGGCGGGCGTCATCTGGCCGCCTTCGCGGGCGATCTTGAGCAAGCGGTTTTGGTGTACCTGCCGTTCGATGCCAGCAGGTAGGTCAAGCGCCTGCCAGGCTTTGAGGCGTTCGATGTGTTCAAGCATGTGGCGCGAGTTCGGCTTGGCGGGCGATTGGCGCAGCCACGCTAGCCACGTCATTTTGCTACCATCCTTGCGCTTGAGCAGTTCGTCCAGGCGCTGGCGATGGACAGGTATCAAGGAATCGGCCAATGCCGCATGGATGCTTCGGTTGGCACGGGTAATGGCCTCGGCGCTTGCGCGCTCGATGGCATTCATGGCGGGTAGGATGATGCTCTGCCGCCGCAGGTTTTCAACAAGGGTGCTGGCCAGCACAATGCCTTTGTCTGTTTGCAAGGCCAGTTCGGTCAATGTATGCACGGCTTGCCGGTAATGACTCATGGTGAAGGGCTTGAATCCAAACACCGTTTGCAGCTCGACCAAGTGCTCCCGCCGTGTCTGCTCGCGCTGGCCGTAATGGTTCCAGCTTTCCACCGGCACCTTGAGTTGTGCGGCCACCATGCGCAGCAGGGGCGGAAATGGAGGATCATCGACGCCCAAGAAGATGCCAGGGAATCGCAAGTAGCAAAGCTGCACGGCGAAGCCCAATCGATTCGCGGCGCCGCGACGCTGACGGATCACCGACAGGTCGGTTTCGTTGAACGTGTAGTGCCGTATCAGTTCGTCTTTGGCATCTGGCAGTGTCAGCAGACTTTCGCGCTCGGTGGCGGACAGGATTGAGCGGCGTGGCATGGTCAGTCTTCCCGCAGGTACTGGTACAAGGTTTCACGGCTGATGCCGAAGTCACGGGCCACCAAGGTTTTCTGGTCGCCTGCCGCAACTCGCCGTTTCAACTCGGCAATTTGTTCGCTGTTCAGCGATTTCTTTCGTCCCCGGTAGGCCCCGCGCTGCTTAGCCAGCACGATTCCCTCGCGCTGACGTTCGCGGATCAGAGCGCGCTCGAACTCAGCAAAGGCTCCCATGACCGACAGCATCAGATTGGCCATCGGTGAGTCCTCGCCGGTGAACGTTAGCCCTTCTTTGACGAACTCCATGCGCACGCCCCGTTGTGTCAGCCCTTGGACGATGCGGCGCAGGTCATCAAGGTTGCGTGCCAACCTGTCCATGCTATGCACCACCACGGTGTCGCCCTCGCGGACGAAGGCCAGCAGCCTTTCAAGTTCGGGACGTTGTGTGTCCTTGCCTGAAGCCTTATCGGTGAATACCTTGCCGACTTCTATTTGTTCCAGTTGTCGATCAGGATTCTGGTCGAAGCTGCTGACGCGAACGTAGCCGATACGTTGACCTTGCAAGATGCCTCCAAAGGTAAAAATGTCAGGATGAGATCTATTACCCTTGGCTGAATGTGTCAATAAATATAAATTAATACCCTACTCTGACGTTGTTTGTGCTCAACATCTGACATCAGGTTAGGGTATAGTCTTAACTGACACCACCTCCCAGGGCCTGATATAAAGCAACACTATCGACTAGGCGTTGTGCCTGGACCGCAACCATATTGATCCGGATTGACTGTGCCTGTTGCTGCGCGATGAGCAGTTGCAGGTAGCTGGCCGCGCCCAGCCGGTATTGCCGCTCGACCGACTGCAAGGAGGCCTGTGCAGCCATATCAGCGGCAGCGAGGGCAGTCAAAGTTTGTGCATCGCTTTCCACCGCGCGCAGGGTGTCGGCGACGTTACGCAAAGACTCCAATACGACGCTCTGGTAATTGGCTACGGCGGCATCAAAAGCGGCGAGCGCCGCTCTTTTTTCAGCGGGTAGCCCTGGATTAAAAAGAGGCTGGGTGAGCTGCGCAACCAGGCCCCACACTGCCGAGCCACCACCGAACAGGGCACCGGTGGTCAGCGCCTGAGAACCAAGGTTGGCGCTCAGGTTGATCTGTGGGTAGAGCTTGGCGACAGCCACACCATAGTCTGCATTGGCCGCATGCAACAGCGCCTCTGACGCCTGGATATCCGGTCGGCGGCGCACCAGTTCTGAGGGCACGACGAGCGGCATCTCGACGGGTAGAGTGAAATCGGCCAGAGTGAAGGCCGGGATGCCACCCGTGCCTGGGGCACGACCGGCTAGCACCGCCAGTAGATGTTCGGTTTGTTGCAGTTGTTTACGCAGCGCAGGCAGTTCTGCCCGCGTTTGCTCCGCCTGAGCTTGTAGGCTCAACGCTTCATCAGGTGAGGCCTGACCGATACGCACGCGTTCATGGGCTAGGCGCAGTTGCTCATCCTGCACGCGCAAAATGGCAGTAGTGGCTTCTAGTTGCGCGGCGAGGCGTGCTCGGGTAATGGCAGCGGTTGCCATGTTGCCGGCAAGGGCCAGGCGCGCAGCATTCAGTTCGAAGCGACGGTAGTCGGCGCGAGCAGCCAAGGCTTCGAGTGCGCGCCGGTTGCCGCCAGCCAGATCGAGGTTGTAATGCACGCCAACGCTGGCGTTGTAGAGGCTGAATTGACGTGCGTCTCCGCTCAACCCTTGGCTACTGGGACTCATTTGCTGGCGCTGAGATCCCAGTGCGACATCTACCTGTGGATATTGCGTCGAGCCCGCCTGTGCGGCAAGAAGCTCCTGCGCGTGTCGCAAATTGGCGCTGATGCTCGCCAGCGTCGGGCTGACATGGAAAGCTTCGTTTATCAGTCCGTCGAGTGCGGATGAACCCAAGCTTTGCCACCATTGCGTTTCGATCGGAAGCCCTTCGACTAGACGTTGTGTTTCGCCGAACTGCGTGGGAGCGGACGCGGTTCTATCAGCCACTGGTATTGCAGTGTAGCGAGCCACATCGGGTGCGGTGGGACGCTTAAAATCAGGGCCAGCGGCGCAGCCGGCCAGACCGGCGGTGATCAGACCAGCTACCAGGTAAGTTGCCGCAAGCCGTCTTTCGAGGCTGATGGGGCGCTGGCATGTTTTAGCGTGCTCCATAAAAATGCTCCACGAAAGGTTTACGGAAAGCTTGGTGGCAGCCCAAGCAGCTTTCCTGCACGTGGGCGAATGATTGGATCACCGCCTTGCCGTCGCTGCTCGCAGCAGCCAGCTTCATGGCCAGCGCCGCCTCGTGAGTCTGCGCGTCAAAGTTTCTGAACTTGGTCGCATCAGCGCCGAGGTAAGCAAGGATGCGCATTTTTTCAGTAAGCGGTGGCTCGGGGTGTGCAGCAACTTTTGGGGCGAGCTGAACGACCTGAACCCATTCCTCCTGCGAAATCGCACCGGTAATAGCCTGCATGTTGCGCCCGAGTTCCTGCATGATCTTGCGTAGCGCCAGTGGCTCAATCTGGGTAGCGTCACCAGCCCAAGCGGGCAACTGAAAACCCCATAAAAGCAGGCAGGCCGTAACGGTCAGGGTGATAGTTCCAAATGCGTGGCTGTGTTTGCGGTGGGTCATGAAATTCTCCTGTAATTCAATCGTTCTCTCATTCGAACTCCCGCCCTTCGCCAGCTTCCTCATGGGTCACACCGTCGCGGATGTGGTAGATGCGCTTGAAAGTGGGGATGATCTTTTCGTCATGGGTGACGACGATGATGGCGGTCTCGAACTTCCGAGCCATGTCATTGAGGATGCGGATCACAGCCATGGCGCGCTCGGAATCCAGCGGCGCAGTGGGTTCATCGGCCAGGATCACCGGGGGACGATTGACCAATCCGCGCGCGATGGCAACCCGTTGCTGCTCGCCACCGGAGAGTTGCGAGGGCATCGCGCGAGCTCGGTGTTGCACATCAAGCGCCGTGAGCAATTCCAGTGCCTTCGCGCGCGACTCTCCATTCGCGACGCCTGCAAGCATCGGCAGCAGCGCCACGTTGTCGGTGACATCGAGAAACGGAATCAGGTATGGTGCTTGGAAAACGAAACCGATCTTGTCGCGCCGCAAGGCGCGCAAGTCGCGGACTTTCCAGCCATCGTCGTAGATCACTTCATCACCCAGCGTCATGCGCCCGGCGGTCGGATCAATCACTGCGCCCAGACATTTGAGCAGCGTGCTCTTGCCGGACCCGGAAGGGCCAATCAGGCCAACCACCTCGCCGGGTGCCACCTGCATGTCCACGCCTTTCAAGGCATCGACCGCGGTATCCCCCTCGCCATAACGTTTTCTCAAACCTTCGATGCGAATGCCTTTGCCACTCATCTCAACCTCCAATGGCTTCGGCCGGATCGACCTTGAGTGCCATGCGAATGGCGACGATGCTGGCTAGAACGCAGATCACGAGCACGGCGAAAAAACCGGCGATGGAGTCGAACGGCATCAACAGTACGTACTTGGGAAACAGGGGCGCTGAGAAAGTGGCTGTGATCTTGCCGACCACGAAACCAATCACGCCCAGGGCGAGCGCCTGCTGCATGATCATCGCGGCGATGGTTCGGTTGCGTGTGCCGATGAGCTTCAACACCGCGATCTCGCGGATTTTGTCCATCGTCAGCGAATAGATGATGAAGGCAACGATGGCCGCGCTAACGATGGCCAGAATCACTAAGAACATGCCGATCTGCTTGGCCGAGGTGGCGATCAACTTGCCGACGAGGATGTCTTCCATCTGTGCCCGGGTGTAGACCGTCAAACGCTTCCAGCGCCGGATGGATTCGGCAACCTCGTCCGGCGTATGGCCAGGTTTCAGTGTGACCAGTACTGCATTGACGAACGCGTTGGTGCTCTGTGAAGCAATCACGGCATCCAGCAAACCTGGAACACCGGGTCGATTGAAAGCCGGGTTGGCTTCGGTGCGACGCCGGCTTTGCCAAATGGCGTCGTTGTCCTTGAGGAACTGAGCCTCTTGGGCATCCTTGAGCGGAATGAATACCATCGGGTCGCCGCTGGACGACACCATGCGCCGTGTAAGCCCAACGACGGTGTAATGATTTCGGCGAATGGCAAGACGATCTCCCAGTTTGAAGCCGGTGGCGATGTCGGCCACCGCCTCGTAGTGACCGCGCGTGATCTGGCGTCCAGCGACGAGATAAGGAGGCCATCCGGGTGTAGCCCCCAACGCGCCGGGCGCGATGCCGACCACCATGGTGCGTACATCACTCTCGCCCTTGCGTACCTGCATGGTCAGGTAGGTCACGTTCGCTGCCTGGGCGACTCCCGGCATGGCGAGGATGGCGCGATACACGTCATCGTTGAGGCTGGACGACTCCGCATAAGGACCCAGAGTGTCCTTTTGCACCACCCAAAGGTCGGCGCCACTGTTGTCGAGCAGCGCCTTGCCGTCGTCCACCATGCCCCGGTACACCCCGGCCATGACCAGGGTGACGCCGATCAGCAGACCCAGACCGATGCCAGTGAAGACGAACTTTCCCCAGGCATGGAGAATGTCGCGGCCGGCCAGGCTGATCATCGTGACACTCCTGGGATGTGGTCGACCACATGGATGCGGCTGCGCGCCGTCAGTGCCTTTTCGCTATAGGTCACAACCTGGTCCCCATTCTTGAGCCCTTCGCGCACCTGCACGTAACCATTGAGGTCGGAAGTGCCGAGCTTGACCGGGGAGAAACGCAGATCACCATCCACGATTTGCCAGACCCCGACTTTGTCGCCCTCACGCTGGACGGCAGAGTTGGGGATCAGTGGAGCGGCCGGGAGCGCCGGCAAGTCAACTGTGACTTCGCCCAGTTCACCCACCGGTGGCAAAGGTTCTGGTTTGTTATCGAATGTCACCTTGGCGAGCGTTTCCTCGGTTACCGCGTCGGCCTTGGGTTCCACCCGCAGCACGCGACCATTCAACGTCTGGCCGCCACGCGAACGCAGGACGATACGAGCCGGCAGCCCCCCAGCCAGCCCCGATGCGCTGATCTGGTCGAAGCGCACATTGATCCACAAACTCTTGGGGTCGATCACTTCCACCACGGCCTGGCCTGCGACGATGGTCGTGCCGGGATCGGCATCGCGCACGGCGACTACACCGTCGACCGGCGCGATCAGGCGCAGATTGCTCCGCTGCGCGACGAGTCCTTCGCGGTCGGAGCGTGCCCGGGCAATATCTTCCCGAGCGGCGGATAGGGCGGCATCGGCGATCTGCAGTTCCTGCCGCTTGGTGGTGACGATTTCCTCGCTGGTCGAGCGCACCGCAAACAATTGCTCATAGCGGCGCGCCTGGGTTTGCGCGTAGGCTTGCCGGGCTTCTGCCTCGCGCAAAGCCGCTTCCGCACGCTTGAATGCCGACTCCTGTGAGCGCACCCGATCATCGAGGTCGACCGGATCCATCTCGCCGAGCACCTGTCCGGCCTTGACCTGGTCGCCTACATGCACCTCCAGGCGTTTGACGCGCCCGGCAAACGTCGGCCCGATCTTGTAGGTGTAGCGCGCCTCCACCGTGCCGATGCCGAACAGCGCCGGTGTGATAGCCCGTGATTCCACGCTTGCCACCGTCACAGCGACCGGGGCGAGCGGCCCTGATCGCAGACCGACATAAATAAAAAGCACCAGCAAAGGAATGATGACGGCAAGCAGCGCCAGGGTGCGGCCTTGCAAGGGTAACTTTTTCATTGCGCACTCCTTATGCCACGCCGATAAATTGCAAAGACGCGCGGCGCATCGCGGTGCATACGTCCCACATCACCCGCCAACAGCGATTGCATGACCAAGCCCTGGATCGTGCCAATGAACAGCGTTGCCGCCGCCTCGTTGTCAAGCGAGGGAGACAACTCGCCGCTGGCCTTGCCTTTCTCGATGAGACGATGCAAACGTTCGCCGTAGCGCTGAATCAAGGTTTGCACCATGCGCTTGGCCGGTGTCGATTCGGCACGCTGAAGCTCACCAAACATCATTCTTGGCACGCCTGGGTGCTCAGCTACGAATTCGATATGACTCATGAACATCGCCTCCATGGCTGCCAAGGGCGAATCGATTCCTTGTGCGGATCGATCGATTCTGGCTAATAGGCGCTCTGCTACCCACTCCATGACCGCCTGCCAAATGGCTTCCTTGTTCGGGAAGTGCCGAAACAGCGCACCCTGGGTCAAGTTCATGTGTTTAGCGATAGCCGCAGTGGTTATCTCGCTTGGGTTTTGTGAACCGGCAAGCGCCACGACGGACTCGACAGTTACGGCACGACGTTCATCGGCCGGCAGATGCTTTGGATGGGTGTCCACGAGCACTCCTTGTAAGATAGTAAATGATTACTATCTTACCACAAGAGGCAACTCAAACAAGAGAAAACCCGACGTACTCGTCAATATCTAGAGTCTGCAATGGGCTTAACGTGCTTTATTTTCCGTTTTCTGAGACGTCCCCAACATCGAGAAGCCATTGCACGGTTCGGTTCCGGACTCAAAGGAGTCATGGCCATTGCCCGCCAGCTCTAGACCTCGCCAGACGCATCAAGTGACAGATCCACACTCTCAAACTCGCTCGGGATTTCAGCCTGCCAACCCAGACGTTCCGCCAGATAATCCTTCAATGCCAATGCGGCCTGCGGCTCTCCATGCGTCAGGAAAACCCGGCGCGGAGCCTTAGGCAAGGCCGACAACCAATCTCCCAGCTCCCGATAATCTGCGTGTCCTGACAGCGCGTCCAACCGCTCTACCTGACAGCGGATTTCGATTTCACGGCCAAATAACCGTAGCCGATGCTCACCATCCAGCAATTTCCGGCCGCGTGTTCCGGCCGCCTGATATCCGGAAACCAGCAAACAGTTATCCGGATTGCCGCCAAAGGACTCCAGGTGATGCAGAATACGCCCGCCGGTCAGCATGCCCGCCCCGGCAATAATGATTTTTGGTCGGGGATCACGAGACAGTTTCCGCGATATTTCACTGTCAGGCACATAAGTGGCGATGCCGCAGAGGGTGTGGCACTGTTTCGGATCGAGACGGTGTTCCGGCTGATAGCGGCACAGGATATGGCTGATGTTGATGGCCATCGGGCTGTCCAGATAAATGGGCAACTCCGGAATAGCGCCCTGACCCTGCAACTCGGCCAGCAATTGCAGCAGGGTTTGGGCGCGGCCAACCGCGAAAGCAGGGATCAGCAAGGTTCCGCCCCTGGACGCCGTTTCCACGACAATGCGGGCTAACTCACGCGACGCTTCGACCGGTGCGTGCAAACGGTCGCCGTAGGTGGATTCCAGCACCAGGAAGTCCGTGGATGGCAAGGGCTGAGGCGGCTTCATGAGCGGATCATCGGGTCGCCCGACATCACCGCTGAACACCAGCGACTTGCCGTCGGCCTCTATACGGACACAGGCGGCTCCCAGGATGTGCCCGGCTGGCAGGAAAGTAACGGTCAGATCACCGAGCCGGAAGCCCTCATTGGCTATCTTTGGCTGGAACAATCGCAATACCGCCTCCACTTCCCGGACGCCGTACAACGGCTCCGCCGGATCATGCCGGGAGTAACGTCCGCGGTTTGCCCGCTCTGCCTCCGCCTCCTGCAGGTGGGCGCTGTCGTAGAGCAAGATGCCCGCGACTTCGTGTGTGGCCGGGGTAGTGTATACCCCCCCCCGGAAACCCTCCCGGTAGAGACGGGGCAAATAGCCGGAGTGGTCCAGATGCGCATGTGTGAGGATCACAGCGTCCAGGGACGATGCAGGAACCGGGAATTGGCGCCAGTTTCGTTGGCGAAGCTCCTTGAGCCCCTGGAATAGCCCGCAGTCCACCAGAATTCGCTGTTGCCTGTATTGCTCTAACGCTGGGCACGAATCATCCCTTCATGCACCCAGGCCGCATCCACCAGCCCGGCCTGTTTCAGCTCCTCACAAGACTCCCGAACCATTTCAGCCCACTTCTTCGGGCGATTGCACAACGAAGCACACATCCGGTTGAATGTATCCAGCGCCAGCGGGTAAGGCTCTTTATGTGATGCGAGGTAATCATAAAGCCGCCGGGAAACAGGCGACAGCTTACGGTACTTGGTCCACACCACTTGGGTATAGTGATGCCCGGCGAAGAGATAGACCATTTCCCCATCAATTTCAACCTCACAACGCGCCCCGCGCGACCCACGCCCTACCATCCGATAACGCTTGATCATCGACAGGGACTCCAGACTGCCCAAGCGCTTGGACACGAACTTGATTGCGCTCGCCTGCAGGCGATCCAGGCACTCCTCGGCACGTTGGTAGTAGCGGCCGTTGATCGGCCAATCCAGATCCGTGCATAGCTGATAAAGCGTGAAGGAGACCGGTTGCCCCAATGGAAAATGCTTGGCGTACTCTAAGACCTGCTGCCAGACCAGCTCATCATCATCGGCCCGCAGCTCGATACCGGTGTAGTAAATCTGCACATCCTGACTGGTGTGAAAGACTTCATGCCCCATCATCGCCTCGCGGGGCGTCTTCTTGTTCCGCACCGTGAACAAAGCCGAGCGAGCATAATCATTAGGAATAGCCCGCATTTCAGCCGGCCATAATGGCAACTGGAGAACTTTCTCCGAATCATTACCCGGCGATTTAATCAGGGCACGGCGCTGCATGGCCTCAACCGTGGCCACCAGATTCCCTTTATCTTTTTTTGCCGCTGCCATAATAATCCCTCACCACAACTATTATTCCCAACGGCCAGGAGATTGCTGCCTGACATGGAAAATACGCAGTATCTGTAACTCATCCCCGACCACGCGATAGGGGATTATGTACGGATACCCAATAACGCCGATTTCACGGACTCCCGCCACTCGACCAGTTTTCCCTATCGCAGGGAGGTTACTGATCTTATCCACGGTATCCTGCACTGAAATAACAAAAACCCGAGCCGATTGTGGATTATCCTTGGCAATCCATTCGGCCGCCTGATCCAGATTCTGGACCGCGATACGCAGCCATTTAACCCGCATGGCCAGCCCACTTGCGGATCACCCCTGAGGCATCATCCTCGGCCGCAAAATCACCCGCGTCAGCCTCCTGCAAGGCATTCTGGATTTCCTGAACTTGCCAGGCCTGTTCACGCACATAGGCCTGAATCGCTTCAACAGCGACGAAGGAACGGCTACGGCCCATCGCCTTGGCCAGCAGCTCCAGCTGCTCGGCCAGCGATTCGGGCATCCGCATGGAAATGGTCGTGGACATCACACACCCTTCTTGCATTGTGTACACATGATTGCATTGTATCACAAGAGCATGAAGACGTACTGAAATTGAACAGTCAATCTATCACGCCGCCTCATCCGCAACCACCGCCGGACGGGTAGAGCGGGCCTTGGTCTTAGCCGCCGGATTCGGCAAACGCCGCACATAGGGGAGGAAGGTGGGCAACTCCTGCATCGGCTCCTTGCGCAGCTTCCCCCATTCCAGACGCAGCCAACGGGCCAGCATCCCCACCTGACGCCGCACCAGCCGAAATCCAGGGCTTTGATAGAGGGAGGCTACCGCTACCCCATAGAGCAGATCGTTACGCGCCAGAATCGCATTCCGGAGGCGCTTCTGATGGAAGGAATAAGTCGCTTGGGACATGCGCCAGGACCAACTCACGCCGTCGTGAACCAGCTCGTAATCGGGAAGCCGGATACGGTTGGCCTTGTCGCGGAGATCAAGCAAGGTTTCATAGTCATGCACCCGGCCCTTACCCTCGGTGGCGAGCAACCAGAACCTTGCCTTGTCGCTGTCTTCGGGCGTCCAAACCAATAACTGGGTGACAGCCTCGCCGCTGCGCTTGCGGCGGGCACGCTGAAACTTGCTCAGTTCGGTATCGTACTGTTGGGCAAATTTTCGGCTGAGGCTGTTCAGCTTGTCGAGGCCGACTTCCCCCTGGAAGTAGTAACGGTAGTCGAGACGGGCGTAGTCCTGAAGGCGTTGCATCAGGAGGATCTTGCTTTCGCAGGTCAGCATGGGGAGGCGCATCCATTCGTGAAACGGGAGCGAATCCTAGCCGACAGACCGCAACCAAATAAAGCAGAGCTGTATTTTTTAAAGGCATTCAGCTTCTTAAATTGGATTGTTTGTGCAGGGAATGAGCTTCTGAATAATAAGAGATTCCTGCAGGCCTTGAGGCCTGCTCTGTGACCTGCGAAAATTTTCGGGACGCCGGAGTTCCGGGTGTCAGCCACGTGTGACAGCGGGGTTGCCACCCCCGCTGCGTCCTCCCACCGACCAGGAACTCCCGATCGCCAATCGGGAGCCAGACTGGTGAAGCCGTATGCCCGTAATGGGGCTGGTACGGCTACGACGGGCGCTAGGAGCTGTGATGCTCCTTTCGACCCAATCCGCCTTCGGGCGAGGCAATTCATGAGTCATGAATCACGATGTGAGATTCATGACTCATGCTTCAGGATGTTGAGTTTGGGCGACGCGGACACGGGAGCCTGGGTAACCAGGCCACACCCTGTTTCCGGTGAGAATCGGTAATCAGTCCGATCCAGGGGCGGCAGGAGACTGTCGAACCTGTGCCACGCAGGTGGGCTGCTGAGGGCGTGGAAACACGTCAGGGGTCTGAGGAGAAATCTGGAGGACTCGGTACCTGGGGGCGCAAGCCGCCAGGATCGCTGTACAGCTTAAGCCTGTAATTGCGCCCGCAGAGGGTGCATCGTGGGGAACATGAGCCAGTCCTATGACTGAAGTTCGATGATCCGATGTGTTGGTAAGCGACTTGCTTTGGAATCTCGGAGCGCTGAAAACCTGCCTTGCAGGTGAGGCCGATGGCCAAGACACATTAGGGGAGAGCGCTGGCGTTCTGTTCAATGAGACACCGGAAAATAACGTGGGAACCGCTGACGGCCAATTGAGACGGGTGGCACCGTCGAGGCGCAAGCGGGGGAGATTCGATGAGTAGGGGCGAAAGGGGTCAGGCGATTCAGTCGAAGCCTGGTCACGAGCCGAACGTACTTTGTGCGGTCGGTATGTACCCGAAAGTCGGAACCAGTTGTTGGTTGGTGGGAAGACGTAGTGTGTGTGCGGCAGGGGTGGCACCCTGCTCGCTTTGTTCTCTGCTTTTGCGGAAATCAGGCAATCACACGCCGAAAAGTTGTGGTAGAAATAAACCAAACCCTGTCCGGAGGGGTGGCGATCTTATGATCGGCCGGACCACGGTGAACGCTACGTTTGTGGCTGAATCCGTGAAAACACTCCTAACTCAAGCCCCCCTCCATTGGAGGGGGGTTTCCTAATATTTTTTCGTTCTAGACCGGATGGATCGGTTTAGCACGCTAAAATAAGGTATGGCATGAAGAGGAGATTCCTGATGACCATTCCTTATTTTGACCTTCATAGAGGTCATGACGTAAAAATTGGCCGATTTTCTTACAGTGGAAAATCTTATGATTCTGTCATTCATGAAAATGATGACGGGAGCATTGTTTATATAACATCAATCGAAGGAACGATTTTTATCCCTAAAATAGCACACAGCATTGAAAATGCTGTTTCGAAATCAAATAGATGGCTTCGAGATATAATTGGGGTTCCCTGTCAATTAGACTGGTAATATAAACCATGAGGCGATGGCATGGACGCCATCTGCCATCTATTCCCAACCTTCATTAACAGGTTTCACCAGACTGAAAATGCCTCAACAGACGCTTTCCAAAATGCTGAGTTCGACCTAAACACAGAACATCCCCCCAGACATCCTGCCGGAATCTTCACTTTATCTTGAAAATTGGTCCTTTGCGTGTCTTACTTTGCGATACGGGATAAGTGACAAAATTTGATGCCAACTCCGAGTTTGCTCCGCTTGTCACGCAACCGAACGTTTATGTGACATCCATCCAGAGGGAAAAATGCTCATCGGCTACATGCGCGTGTCCAAGACGGACGGCAGCCAGTCCACAGACCTCCAGCGCGATGCGCTCATCGCCGCCGGGGTCGATCCGGCCCACCTTTACGAAGACCAGGCCTCCGGCAAGAAGGATGACCGGCCCGGCCTGGCCGCCTGCATCAAAGCGTTACGCGAGGGAGACACCCTGCTGGTCTGGAAACTGGACCGGTTGGGTAGGGACCTGCGTCACCTGGTGAACACCGTGCATGACCTGACCGCCCGGGGCGTTGGCCTGAAGGTGCTGACCGGTCAGGGCGCGGCGGTGGACACGACGACGGCCGCCGGCAAGCTGGTTTTCGGTATCTTCGCGGCGCTGGCCGACTTCGAGCGAGAACTGATTTCGGAGCGGACCAAAGCCGGTATGGCATCGGCGCGGGCGCGGGGACGCATGGGCGGCCGGAAGTTCAAGATGACTGCGGCCAAGCTGCGTCTGGCGATGGCGGCAATGGGTCAACCGGAAACCCGCGTCGGGGACCTCTGCGTAGAGCTTGGGATCACACGGCAAACCCTGTACCGCCATGTCTCACCCAAAGGGGAGTTGCGGTCGGATGGGTTGAAGCTGCTGGGTAAAACAACCTGATATAGACTCTTTGTCTTGTAACCCGTACCACAAACATCGAATGCTAGAGTCCTGCCGCATGAAAACCCTGCTGCTGTATATCGCCACCGCGCTTGCCGAGATTATCGGCTGTTACCTGCCCTGGTTGTGGCTGAAGGACGGCAAACCGGTCTGGCTGCTGGCACCCGCCGTATTGAGTCTGGCGTTGTTCGCCTGGTTGTTGACCCTGCACGAAGCAGCTGCCGGGCGCGTCTATGCCGCTTATGGCGGGGTATATATCGCCGTTGCCATTCTCTGGCTGTGGGGTGTGGACGGCATCCGACCGAACGTCTGGGACCTGACCGGCGTTGTCGTGGCGCTATCCGGCATGGCGATCATTGCCTTTCAGCCACGATAGCCTATGGCATCTGCGCATTTCGCCGGATCTCGCGGGGCTTGGCGACTCTCCGGGGATAGGGGCGAGGAAATAGATCATCAATTACAAACGAGAACGTTTCTCTTCTACTGATCCTTGCTAGACTGCCCGCCATATCCGGATACCTGAACGCCCCTGCATGTTCCACTTCACCCGCCGACGTCGCCGCCGCTGGTCACTGCCTTTGAT
>DASUIO010000065.1:0-3623 GCA_036279755.1 Polaromonas sp.
AAAAGTGTCACCGCCATGGCGACCAGCCAGGACCACAAGCGCCTGCTCGATGGCGACCAGGGCCCGAACACGGGTGGCATGGGCGCGTATTCACCGGCTCCGGTGGTGACGCCCGAGGTGCATGCGCGCGCCATGCGAGAAATCATCCTGCCCACCATCAAGGGCATGGAAAAAGACGGCATTATCTACACCGGTTTTCTGTATGCTGGTTTGATGATCGACGCGCAAGGCAAGCCCAAGACGCTGGAGTTCAACTGCCGCATGGGCGACCCGGAAACCCAACCCATCATGATGCGTCTGAAAACCGATTTTTGTGACGTGATGATGGCGGCCACCTCCGGCACGCTCGATCAGATCGAGCTGGAGTGGGACCGCAGACCGGCGCTGGGCGTGGTGATGGCTGCGCACGGTTACCCGCTCCATCCCCGCAAGGGCGATGTCATCCATGGTTTGCCAAAAGCTGCCGAGGATGTCGTGGTGTTCCACGCGGGAACGCGCAAGCAGGACAATGCCACGGTCACTGATGGCGGACGGGTACTTTGTGTGACGGCGCTGGGCAATACTGTCAAGGCCGCCCAGCAGCGTGCTTATGAAGTTGCCCAGGATATTTCCTTTGAGGGTGCGCAGTACCGCAAAGACATTGGGTATCGGGCCATCAAATCTTGATGGGTGGTAATTTCCAGCCACTGCCGTCTGGCGTATGGCTCAAGCGCGTCCAACTGCTATTTCCACGCTAAATGAACATGACCGATCTTTCAAGCGTCCGTACCTTTTTATTGGGATTGCAGGAGCGCATCACGAGCGCTGTCGCCGAAATTGACGGCCAGTCTTTTGTGGCCGACCCCTGGCAAAAGGAGCCAGGGGAAGTGCTGCAGGGAAACGGCATCACGCAGATTCTGGAGCGCGGCCAGGTGTTTGAGCGTGCCGGTTGCGGGTTTTCGCAGGTGCGCGGCCCCAAGCTGCCGCCCTCGGCTACGCAGCACAGGCCCGAGCTGGCGGGTGCTCCTTTTGAGGCCATGGGCGTTTCACTGGTGTTTCACCCGCGCAACCCCTATGTCCCGACGGTACACATGAATGTGCGGATGCTGGCGGCGACACCCGCAGCCGGAACAGGCGAGCCCGTTTGCTGGTTTGGTGGCGGCATGGACCTGACGCCCTATTACGGTTTTGAAGAAGACGCGGTGCATTTCCACCAGGTCTGCAAAGATGCGCTGGCGCCGTATGGCAGCGACAAATACCCGCGCTTCAAGCAATGGTGCGATGAGTATTTTTACCTCAAGCACCGGCAGGAGCCGCGCGGCATAGGCGGTGTATTTTTTGACGATTTCCAGGAGCTGGGCCTGGAGCAGAGCTTTGCCATGATGCAAAGCGTGGCGGATTCGTTTTTGGCGGCTTACCTGCCGATTGTTGAACGGCGAAAAAATACCCCCTATGGCGAGCGGGAACGTGATTTCCAGCTCTACCGGCGCGGCCGTTACGTCGAGTTCAACCTGGTCTGGGACCGCGGCACGCACTTTGGCTTGCAGTCGGGCGGGCGCACGGAATCTATTTTGATGTCGATGCCGCCGCTGGCGAGCTGGACCTACCAGCGCCAAGTTGAAGCCGGTTCCCCTGAAGAGCGTCTGTACAAAGAGTTTCTGATCAGGCGGGACTGGGTTTGAGTGCTCCATCATCCTCGGGGGCCAAGCGCATCGGCGTCTTTGGTGGTGCATTTGACCCGCCGCACAATGCGCATGTAGCGCTTGCGCAGGCGGCGCTTGAACAGTTCGAACTGGATAGCCTTTACATCATTCCGACCGGACAAGCCTGGCACAAGGCCAGGGCGCTGAGCGCGCCGATTCACCGGCTGGCCATGACCCGGCTGGCGTTTCAGGATATGCCGCGCGTCCGGGTCGATGACCGTGAACTGCAGCGTGCGGGGCCGACCTTCACGATTGACACGCTGCAGGCCTTACAAGCCGAAAATCCGCAGGCCCAGCTCTACCTGTTCCTTGGGGCTGACCAGTTTGCGGCCTTCAAGCAATGGCACCGATGGCAGGAAATTCTCGATATCGCTATAATTTGCATAGCTGATCGGGCGCAATGCACGCTGGCCCAGACTCAATTTGATGCCTACACAGGCCGCAACCAGCGCTTTTTCACGCTCAAACTGCCCCTGATGGCTGTCAGCGCCACCCAGATTCGGCAGTTAATAACCTCGGGTGTCGCCACAGTCGGGGAAATTGCCAAACTGGTCCCCGAGCCCGTTGCACGTTATATTTCAGCTCACCAGCTGTACCGTTCCCATTAATTTTTTCTCATTGAAGCAAAGCACTGCATGATCTCCACCACCGTCAACCCCCCCCGCACCACCGACAAGAAAGATGTCCAGAAGTTGCAGCGCGCCATTATTGATGGTCTGGAGGATGTCAAGGCGCAGGATATTCAGGTCTTTGACACCGAGCACATCACCTCGCTTTTTGAACGCGTGATCGTTGCCTCGGGAACCTCCAACCGTCAAACCAAAGCGCTGGCTGCCAGTGTGCGCGATGCGGTGCGGGATGCCGGCTTCGCCAAGCCCCGCATGGAAGGCGAGGCCAACGGAGAATGGATCATCGTTGACTGTGGCGCCGTTGTTGCGCACATCATGCAGCCGTCAATTCGCCAGTACTACAACCTGGAAGAACTCTGGGGCGAGAAACCTGTCAAGCTCAAGCTGGGAGCGCCCCCGCCGATGGCAAAAGCGTCCAGAGCTGAGCCTCAAGTTGAGGCTAAACCGGCATCAAAACCGAAACCCGCTGCGAAATCTGCTGTGAAAGCCGGTGTCAGGAAACCGGTAAAAGCGGCGCCCAAAGATCCCGCAAAGGTGCTGGCGCATGTCACCGATTCAAGTTATGTCGGCAGGGTGGGTAAAACCAACGACTGGACCGCCAAAAGGAATGCAACAGCCCCTGCGGCAGAGCCTGCAGTCAAAGCCGTCAAGGTCCGCGCCAAGGTAACGGCTAAAGCTGCGCCGGCAAAATCGGCGGCCCGGCCTGCCGTCAAAACGCCCATCGTTAAAGTGCCTGCTGCTAAAAAAGTTGTCGCGAAGAAAGTCGCTGCTAAAACCGCTGTTAAAACGGCCGCTAAAACAGTAGCCAAGAAGCCAGCCGCCAAAAAAACCACGACCCGGAGCCAATGAGGCTAATGATCGTAGCTGTCGGGCAAAAGGTGCCCGATTGGGCACAGACGGCTTATGACGATTACGCCAAACGTTTTCCCCCCGAGCTTAAGGTTGAGCTCAAAGCCGTCAAAACCGAGCCGCGCGCATCCAAAACCCTCGATACCCTGCTTGCCGCAGAACGTGGGCGCATAGAAGGGGCCATCAGTCGGGGTTGCCATGTCGTGGCGCTTGATGAGCGCGGGACGGCTGTGACAACAATGGCACTTGCCGAAAAACTCAAGGGATGGCAATTGTCAGGCGACGATGTGGCCATCGTGATTGGTGGGCCGGACGGGCTGGATGCCGGATTCAAACAGTCAGCACACGAACGCCTGCGCCTCTCAGACCTGACCCTGCCCCATGCCATGGTGCGCGTGCTGTTGATCGAACAGCTCTACCGCGCCTGGAGCATCACCATCAACCACCCCTACCACCGTGAATA
>DASUIO010000066.1:0-32302 GCA_036279755.1 Polaromonas sp.
CCATTGCGAGATGAACGCTCGTTCTGTGACGCAGAGCTACCCGCCCAGGGCGGCCGGTGGGGCATCTTGTGCAACGTGTGCACAGTGACGGAAGGCATACGACCCGGATGGGGGCGAGCTCAGCGCTATGAGCGGGTGAACAAAACTGAGTTCGGGGAGCAGATCCAGTCACGCTGGCGTTGCACCGCCGGTGGTCCACCACCCACTGGGGATCAGGATTGAGCACTGCGTTTGATCGGCAGCAAATCACTCTGAAGGTATCGCTGGACTATCTACTGCGGGACTCAGACACTGTGCGTCCCCTCGCCTTCTGACAACACTTTGCCCCATGGACTGGTTCACCCGCCTCACCGGATTTCGCGAAACCTCGTACTCCGAAACCCAGGCTCGCCTGGAGGTGGACGGCAGCAACTTGCGCTCCACCGTGAACGGCAAAAGCTACGGCATCGGGCAATTCCAGATGCCATCGCTGGGTGAACTGCGACAGCAGATAGCCGCAGGGTCAGGCCACGCTGGTCGCCTGCGGGTGAGCATCGTCACCGGCGATGTCCGGCAAATGCACCAGCGTCCAGAGTTCGCAGGCGCCCTCTTCCAGGTGGCCAGTCAGTTCAACTTCCTGGAGATGGTGGGTCCCAGCGTTTCGCCCGAAGACGGGGTGACACGCTACGAACACGACCGCACGCAAGGCCCGGCATGCGCAATGGCAGCAGGTGTTGCCACCATCTACCGCAACTACCTCGTCCCAGTGGGCGGACACACTGGGCAGACAGCAGACCGCCAACTCGATGGACTGCGTGATCTGGGGGACCACCTGAGCCGGGTACTGGGCTGTGCAGTGTCGGACCTGTGGGACATGCGCAATGGCTATGCGCTGGCCTCGCTGCGCGGCTTGAAGCTCATATCTGACCACTTGGGCCAGATAAGCGCTCAGCAACGGGATGAGCTTGGCGGACTGCTGCGCATTGGGCTGCACCAGGACGTCGAAGTCACCGACAGTCCCAATCTCCCCGGGCCGTTGGTCAGCCAGGCGTTTTGCTCGGCCCTGCCCGTGGCCTACGGCCGTGTGCCCCAGCATCACTGGGAAACCTTTGCGCGTTTGATCTTGAATGCCGCCTACGAGGCCACACTTCTGGCGGGTGTGCTGAATGCCCGGCGGGGCAAATCCAACATCGTTCTGCTCACGTCGCTCGGCGGAGGCGCCTTTGGCAATGCGCCGCAGTGGATCCAGGACGCCATGGCGCAGGCCCTGGACTTGATGTCTGGCCATGACCTGGACGTGCGACTGGTCAGCTACGGTCCACCCACCGCCGCCTTGCGAGCACTGGTTCGATGAACACCTTGGCGCTGCAGACATCAGGTGACCATATGCCACTCAATGATCATTCCTTTGGACTGGCGCCCCAAGCTCGACCCAGTCCCTCGCATGCCGATCCAGACATCCGATTTGAGGCTTGCAGCCACTTCGCCTGCGCTTGGGCCATCAGTCCTTCCCTGGGCAATCAACGCTTGCCGGCATTGCGGCGCCACCAGCTACCGGACCATCATTGCTCGAGACGCCCATGGAGAAATGAAGCCAAGTGGCCGCTATGCCTGCAAGGGTTGCAGGCGCGAGTTCACTCGGCTTGAAGATTGGAGAGGTTCTACAGAGATGGGGGCTTCGGGTGGGTAAGCCGCCGGGTCAACTCCACCCGCAGCGCGATGAAGCTGGTCTTCCAGTGGTGATCCACTCGCCCAGCACCCCATCGACTCAACGCGCTTGGAACAAGCCCACCCAGATCGCCGCGGTTACGCCAGGCGGGAAACTGCCGCCCGCCTTGCACCGAGTACCGTTTCTCTCATGGGCGGACGCACCTCTGTCAGCGCCCGGCTGGGAAGCCCTGGCGGGTGCGGCCCGAGTGGACGAGCCGGCGTTCAAAGCACCCATGGGACTGCTACCAGCCGCAGGGGTGGTCATTCTGGAACGGGATGGGCGGGTCTGGGTGGTTTGCCCCACAAACCAGTTCGGTGGTCATGCGGTGACCTTCCCCAAGGGCAGGCCCGACGGCAAGAGCTTGCAGGCAACTGCCTTGTGCGAGGCCTACGAGGAATCGGGTTTACAGGTGCGCCTGATCAGGCACCTGATCGATGTGCGCCGCACCCAGACCTTCACCCGCTACTACGTCGCCGAGCGAATCGGTGGTTCACCGGCAGACATGGGCTGGGAAAGCCAGGGGGTGATGCTGGTGCCCAGGGAATTGCTCGATTCACTGGATCTGGCGCCCGCAGACCGGCAAGTTGAACCGGCCCTGGGGGGTCAGGCCCAGCCTTGACCGTTCAAGCGAGATTGCTCAAGCGTCATTGGCGGGCAGTTCTTGTTAAGCCGGGGAAGATCAACTGGAAACGCCCTGTGCACAATTGCGATCGCACTGTTGCATCAATCCATGGATGGAGAACCTCACATGAACAAAAAAGACCTGATCGAAACCCTCGCCGCCAAGAACGACCTGTCCAAGGCCGCCGCTTCTCGCGTGCTGGACACGCTTCTCGAAACCATCACCACTGCTGTGGCCAAGAAGCAGGACGTCACCCTGATCGGCTTTGGCACCTTCAAGGCCGTCAAGCGCGCCGCGCGCAAGGGCAAGAACCCGCGCACCGGTGAAGCGCTCAAGATTGCGGCCACCACCGTGCCGAAGTTCACGCCAGGTGCGAGCTTCAAGGCGGCTGTGGCCAAAAAAAAGTGAACGCCTGAGCTCAGCACCTGCGGTGGGATTTGTCAGTACGAGGCTGAAGCTTACTCCCACTCACTCATTTCTGCGGTCCGTGGGTCAACATGTAAGCATTTAGCGCTCTGCGGCGCGCACGCAAGAAACGCGGCATTTACGCTGTGGCTTGTTAGGGCCTGTTCACACTATTTTTCCGAGATGCGTTGCGAGTCAAAAAGGCCATGCGCAAGGCGCGAATGAACCTAAACCGCCTCGATCTAAATCTTCTGGTAGCGCTGGAAGCACTGCTCACTGAACAGAGTGTCACGCGTGCCGCGAACCGGATTTTTGTCAGCCAGCCCGCCATGAGCGGTGCCCTAACCCGGCTTCGCGAACACTTTCAGGACGAACTCATCGTCCGCGTAGGTCGCACGATGGTGCTGACGCCCTTCGGCGCCAACCTGACCCCGCGAGTGAGCGAACTTCTGGTGAACATGAATTCGGTGGTGCGCAGCCGTCCTGGCTTTGACCCAGCGACGACGGATCGGTCCTTCACTATCATTGCGTCGGAATACCTGGTGTCCGTATTCATGCCGCTTGTGACACGAAAGGTTCTACAGTTAGCGCCCGGTGCGACGGTGAACATGCCATTGCGCATGCCGGATTTCGAACAGCGCATGGCTTCGGGCCACGTCGATGCCGCACTGACCGTGAATGGCCTGTCGCCAAAGCGCCTAGCAGCGCGTTCGAGGGTGCCATGCGCGAACGCTTCTCAGGCCCGTCAGGTCGCGTGAGACCTCCCACGGTTTGGATCACTCTCCCGCCCAACAGAATCAATGTACCCGGCCTGAGTAACTGCTGCAGCTCAATCCAAAAGCGCTCCCCCCAGAAGTTCAGTATACTTTATATACCGATAAACGATAATAATCAATTATTTACTATCATTTATATTATTTATAATATGTTTTAGTATACTATTTACCCTGAATCAGGCATGCGGTCGATGACGGCTGCAGCCCCAAATCGCCCTTGGAGTCCGAAGCGACCCTGTTGACCCCACTTGAATCTGTGAAAGAGAAAAATGACTTCGGACTCCCACTTCTACGAACCACGGCATGGACACGGGCTCGCGCACAATCCCTTCTACGCCATCATGGGCCCCAGAATGATTGGCTGGATCGCGACACGGTCAAAGGAAGGCGTGGACAACCTGGCGCCATACAGTTTTTTTGGTGCCTACAGCGCGGATCCGCCGATGATTGGATTCACCAGCGAGGGTTGGAAAGATTCGGTCGATAACGTCAGAAGCACCGGCGAGTTCAGCTGGAATCTCGTCTCGCGTGACCTTGCACAGGCCATGAACCTCACCTCGCAGTCGGTGCCGGCCGAGATGGATGAGTTTGAACTCGCAGGCATTCAAAAGAGCGAATGCCGAATCATCTCTGCCAGCAGGGTCGAAGACAGCCCGGTGACTTTCGAGTGCCGCCTCAGTGAGTTAAGCCAACTGAGGTCTTCGTCGGGCACCTCTCTTGATCGATGGCTGGTGCTCGGTGAGGTCGTTGGCGTGCATGTTCGCAAGAACTTTCTGGAGCATGGTGTCTACCAAACGGCAAAGGCAAGACCCATTCTGCGAGGGGGCGGAAAAGCCGAGTACTTTGAAATTTCCTCAGCGCTCCGATTTGAAATGAGTCGCCCCGAGTAGTGGCCCACCTTACCCTTCCTGAGGAACAAGCGATGAGATTTCCATCCCTGCCGATCACGGCCTCACCTGCTGTGGACCACTGATGGCACGCTTGCCAGCAGTGACGCTGCGCCAACTGCGCGCCTTTGTGGCGGTGGCAGAAGAAGGCAGCATCGCGCGCGCGGCACAGCGTCTTCACCTCACGGGCTCTGCGCTGTCCATGCTCATCGCATCCCTGGAAGGCGAGCTGGGGACACGTCTGTTCGAGCGTACAACGCGCCGACTTCAGCTGACCGACGCAGGGCGGGAGTTGCTGCCCGCAATCGGCGAGGTGTTCCACCACCTCGACAACGCACTTTCAGATCTGCGCGAATCCACTCAGCGCCGCGACACGCAGCTGCGCATCGCGGCTTCGCCGCTATTGGCAGCCACCCTGCTGCCGGGCTTGATGGCGGGTTTTCGGGAACTTTATCCTGCGGTGCGACTGAAACTGGTCGACAAAGCTGTCAGTGCGGTGGCGCAGGCGGTACGAGATGGCGACGCCGACATCGGCGTGTGCACTGCAGATGTCGACACACTGGATCTCAAGGCCACTGTGATGCATCAGGACCAGCTGATGCTAGTGTGCCTGGAGAACCACCCGCTGGCGACACATCGCGAGGTGCGCTGGCAAGAACTGGCCGGGGAACCGTTGGTGCTGATGGAGAAAGGCTCCGCTCTACGCACTCTGGTCGAACAAGGTCTGGCCGAAACCGGCGAGCCACTTGACCCGGCATTCGAAGTGGCCCATGTGGCCACCGCAGTCGGCCTGGTCGAGGCCGGGATAGCAGTTTCGGTGTTACCGAGCTACGCTGTCGCCCGCATCCGGGCGGTGGGCATACGGTCGGTGCCGCTGTCCAACCCCGTGCTCGAGCGTGCCATCGTTGCATTGCATGCACCCGAGCGCCCACTGAGCTCGGTGGGCGAAGCCTTTCTTGCGCATTTCCGCAAGGTGATGGAGACATTCGCGGCGCCCACAGCTGCGCCGTCGCAACGTCGGCGCCGCAGCGACTGATCGGATTCAAGCTCGAGCTTCGCGCCGCGCATGCCATGCCTGCCAGTCGCGCCCGGGATGCACTTCGCCGCAATGAGGGCAGGTGCGTTGGGCGTCGGCAGCGCCATAGAAGGCCTGGTACACCGCTGGAAGGTCTTCAACGATGCTGGCGAGCTGCACCTCGCTGCGATGCACCAGTCCGCCGCAAGCGGCGCAATACCACTCAAACGCATCGCGTGTGCCCTGCGGACGCGGAAATTCAATCACGGTACACAGGCTGCCTGGCTCAGGCCGCTGAGGGGAGTGACGCACGTGAGCAGGCAGCAAAAAAATGTCACCCTCGCGCAAGTCTACCCGTTCAAATTTACCGCGATCAGCGATCAGCAAGTGCGCGTTGCCGCGAAATTGGTGGAAGTACTCTTCGAAGGGGTCGTCGTGAAAATCGGTGCGCTGGTTGGGGCCACCGACCACGGTGACGATCATGTCCGAGTCTTTCCATATCTGCTGGTTGCCCACGGGTGGACGCAACAAATGCTGGTGCTCGTCTATCCAGCGGTTGAAATTTAGGGGTTTGCGCATGGCGATGTCCTTTTGAGGGGTTGCAGGAAGTTCAAAGCACCAGGGGTGCGCGCCAGTTCAGCACCGCCCGTAGCGCGCTGTGGGCCGTCACCAACGAGGTGCGGGGGTTGAGTGAATCGGGCCGGTTATCCAGCCGCAGCAGCAGGTGGCCAGCCTCGCCCCAAGCCTCAATCTCGTGCTGGTTGTCGCTCACACCGGGATCGGCCCAGAGTTCGACACGTGTCTGATCCAGCCCCAGCGTAGCCAGCGCCACGGTGGCGGCCACATTGGCGTTGCGGGGAAAGTCGCGTGCGGCCTGACGGGCACTGCCTTCGAACAACCGGATCGGCGCCACCAGCGCATCCAGGTCGCGTCCAAGCTCGGCCGGACTGCCACGCCAAGCCTGCGGCGGTTTTCGACTGCGGTAGATGACTTCGCGAAGCCCAGCGTCGCGAGCTGCTGTCAGCCAATCAATACCGCCAACAGCTCCCGCCACCAATCGCACTTGGCGCCCGTGAGCCTCGGCCAGCGCACGCAAGCGCTCATAACGCGCGTCGTCGGTCAGCGCGCCGACAGAAACCAACAGCAGATCGCAGCCAGCGCCCAGCACCGCCTCAGCATGGGCATCCACCGCCGTGTGGCCGGCGCATTCGACCACCAGATCGGGCGCAGCCTCCAGCCAGGTATCACGGCTGTCACTCAGCAGCGGCCGCAACTGCTCCAGATCGTCCAGCGCAGCCGCCTGCGCCTCGGACAGATCTTGCACCAGTACACCGCTCAGAGTCACGCGTTGCGGATGCGCCAGGAGGCCACGCGCCAAGCGCTGGCCAATGGCCCCGAATCCGATCAATCCAACTCGCATTGCCTGTGCCATGGTGTCAACGCCCCAACAGCCAGATCAGGGCGGCACCGCCGGCCAGCAGAGCCAGCACATACGGCAGACTGGCTCGACGCGACGGGGCTTCTTGTATCGACACCGGCGACGCATCGTTCACACTTGGCGCGGCGCTGGCGAGCTGGGCTGCAAAGCGCTGAAAGAAGTCCTCGCTCATTTTGCGCACCGTGCCTTCGATCAGACGCGAGCCAAGCTGTGCAATCTTGCCACCCACCTGTGCTTCGGCACTCCAATCGAGTCGGGTCTTGTCCACGCCCAGCTCAACCAGCGTCACCCGCGCTTCACCCTTACCAAATCCGGCAACTCCCCCTTGACCGGCAAAACGGAGCGTGCAGCGGAACGGAGGGGCAACATCAGCCATCTGCACTTTGCTGCTGAAACGCGCCGACACCGGTCCAATGCTGACCTTGACGCTGCTGTTGAATTCTGTATCGCTGCTGCGCTCAAAGCTTTCGCAACCGGCGATGCTCTGGCGCAGTACGGTGGGATCGAACAGCGCATCCCAGACGCGCTGCACTGGGTGGTCGAGGAACTGGGTACCTTGGTAGTTCATGGAGTTTGACGCATATGGATGAGAGCGCGGCGTGTGAGCACACCGGCCAGGTGGAGTCGGTAGTCGGCGCTGGCGTGCAAGTCACTGCTGGCGCGGTTCGCGTCAGGCCGGAGTCCTGCCAACATCTCTGGTTCGAAGCGCCGAGATAGCGCGGCTTCGGCTTCCTGCCAGCGGAACACGCCGTGCCCCAGCCCGGTGAGAGCCACGCGTACCTCGCCCTCGCTGCGCGCAACGGCAGCACCGGCCAGAGCAAAACGCGAGGCTGGCTGCTCGAACTTGAGATAGGAGAGCTGGACACCCAGCGGGAAATGGGCGCCCAGCAACAGCTCGTCGGGCTCCAGCGCGGTGCTGAACAGGCCTTGGAAAAAATCGTCGGCCGATATCGCCCGGCGGTCGGTCAGCAGCGTGGCGCCGCAGGCCAGCACACCCGCCTGCCAGCAGGCAGCGGGATCGGCATTCGCCAACGAGCCGCCCAGGGTGCCTCGGTTGCGCACCTGTTGGTCGGCGATGCCTGCGGCCAGACAAGCAAGACCCGGCAGACGTTCGCGCACCAGCGGCGAGGCGGCGACCGTGGCATGTGTGCACAGGGCACCGATCCAAAGGGACGAGCCTTCGTCGCGCAACGCGCGCAACGCTTCGAGCCCTCCAAGATCGATCAACAGCGGAGGTGCGGCCAGCCCCAGCTTCATCGCGCCCAGCAGGCTCTGGCCGCCGGCCAGCAATTTGGCCTCGGGTTCGTCGCGAAGCCACGTCACCGTTTCGGCCACGGAAGTGGCGCGTCGGTATTCGAATGGTGTCATGCTCCCTCCCCGCCGACACGCAGCTCACGCAGGCCCTGGCAAACCGCGTTGACGATGCCCTGGTAGCCCGTGCAGCGGCACAGGTTGCCGGCCAGCGCATGGCGTACAGGCCCGTCTTCGGCGGGCACCGGCTCGGCGGCCATGGCCACGGCACGCATCACCATGCCCGACGTGCAGTAGCCGCACTGCAGCGCATGGTGCTGGCCGAAGGCGCGCTGCATCGGATGCAATGTGCCATCGGCGTTCGCCAAGCCCTCAATGGTGGTGACCTGCATGCGGTCCACCTGCAGCGCGAGCACGTTGCACGACTTGACCGCCCTGCCATCCACCAGCACGGTACAGGCGCCACATTGCGCGGTGTCGCAGCCAGCGTGGGTACCGGTCAGGCCCAGGTCATCGCGCAGCAGCGCAATCAGCAAGCGCTGCGGCGCGACCGAACGACGGATCTCTTGGCCGTTAACAGTGAGCGTGAGGTCGTAAGACATATCAGGCCAGCTTTAGCCCACTGCGAGCCAGCGCATCGCGCGCGGCCGCCCGTTGCGCCTCGGAGAGGTTGAGCAGCGGACGGCGCACCGGGCCACCGACCTGGCCCAACAGCTCCAACCAGTACTTTGTGTAGGCCTGGGGCGTGCCCGATGGCCGAGCCGAGCGGAACGCCTGACGGGCCGGCTCCAAGCTGTCACGCACCGCGCGTGCCTCGGCGTGGCGCCCCTCGAAAGCCAAACGGGTGTACTCGTTGATGCGTTGGTCGGCCGAGGTCTGCAGCAGGAAAGGCGGGGTGGAGCACAGGTAGAGCTGCCATCCGAGTTCGATGATGTTGTCCAGCCACTCCTCTTCCGAGGCGGTACTGACCAGGATTTTGTCGCCCGCGAGCTCGGTCAGACGACGGTATTTCTCGCGCGCCACGCTGTACTTGATAGCGACGATGTTGGGCAGCTCGGCGATGCGCGCACACAGCTCAGGACTCATCTCGTACCCACAGTCTGGGTGGTTCCACAGCGTGATGCCTATGTCGAGTTGCTCACTCAGGTAGCGGTAGTACTCGTAGACGGTTTCCTCGGGGTCGTGGTGGAAGTGCAGCACGGGGCTGTGAACGACCACGTAATCGGCGCCGATGTCCTGCGAATGGCGAGCGAGCTCCAGCACCACGTCGAGATTGGCGTCTGAACAGGACGTGACGATGCCGCAGTGTCCGCGGGCCTCTTCTACCGCCAGCTCGAAGGTGCGCTTGCGCTCTGCCACCGACATCGAGAAGAACTCACCCTGCTTGCCACTGACAAACAATCCGCCGAGTTGAAGGTCGCGGATCCAGTGCCGCAGGTTGCGCCGCATGCCCTCCTCGTCGAGCGAGAGGTCGTCGCGAAACGGCGTGGTGGTGGCGGCCCAGACGCCACGGAAATGTTCGCGCGCGTAGGCCTTGGCGTCTGCCTTGAGGTATTTGGTGCTCATGATTGCGTTGAAGTGGAGTGGGAATTCATGGCCCGCCACAGGCGCTCTGCCGTCAGCGGGAAATCGAGATCAGGTTCGCCCAATGGCGACAAGGCGTCGGCAGCGGCATTGAGCAGGGCGGCCGGCACGCCAATGCAGCCGGCCTCGCCCACGCCCTTGGCGCCCAGCGCGTTGGCGGCAGTGGGCACGTGCAAGCTGTGCAGCTCCACGGGTGGCATGTCGTCGGCACGTGGCACCGCGTAGTCCATCAGCGAGCCTGTGACGAGCTGACCGTCAGCGTCATAAACGATGCGCTCGAGCAGCGCCTGCCCCAGACCTTGTGCCAAACCACCGAGCAGCTGGCCCTCGGCGAGCTGGGGCGAAACGATGTGACCCGCGTCGTCGGCCCAGACCAGGCGCTCCACCTTAGGATGACCGGTCTCTGCGTCAATGGACATGCGGGCGATCACGCAGCCGTAACTCCAAGCCTCAGCTGGCGCGCTGTAAATTTGCTCGACTGACAGTGGCAGTGGCTCACCCTCATCGCGCCGCCGTGCGGCCTCTTGAGCAGCCAACAACACCGCACTGCCGCCAATGGCCATGCTCCGGCTGGCCAGCGCACCCACGCCTTCGGGACCATGACCGGTATCACCGTGGCGCACCCGCACCCGAACGGGGTCGCAGCCGAGCGCCGAGGCAGCGATTGCCGCGTAACTGGTCTCATGGCCCTGCCCCTGGGCACTTGAGCCGCTGGCCACTTCCACAGATCCGTCGCCCAGCAGCGTCACGCGCGCACTCTCCCAGCCCTGGCCGCAGGGCTCGATGTACTGAGCGATGCCTATGCCCACCCACTCGCCTTCGGCTCGACGGCGCAGCTGCGCCGCGCGTTCGGCTTCGTAGTCGAACGCAATGGCGGCGTGATCCAGCGCGGCCGCGTAATCACCGGCATCCAGCGTCTCACCGCTCGGGGTGGTCCAGGGCATGTCCTTCGCGCCGATCAGGTTGCGGCGGCGCAGCGCCATCGGATCCTGCCCCAGCACGCGCGCTGCCCGGTCCACCAAGCGCTCCATCAGCAGCGCTGCCTCGGGCCGGCCTGCGCCGCGATAAATGGTGACAGCGGCGGCGTCGGAACGCTCGACGCGTGCTGACACGTCCACCGAAGCAATTCGATAAGGCCCAGGCAATATGCGCGCAGCGTTGCGCGCCGGAACCACAGCGCTGTAAGGCAACCAGGCCCCCACCGGAAAGCGCAGGCGTGCGTCCAGATGCACGAATCGACCGGCTTCATCCAGCGCCAGTTCACCCTCCAGCATGGCACCGCGCCCGTGCACCCCAGCGGTGAACTCTTCACTGCGCGTGGCTGTCCATTGCAAAGTGCAGCGGTGCGCGCGTGCGGCCCAGGCCAGCACCAACTCCTCTGGACCTAGCGAAGATTTCGCACCGAAGGCCCCGCCCACGTCAGGTGCGATCACGCGGACGCAATCCAATGCCAGCCCCAGAGTGCGGGCGATGTCGGCGCGGGCGCGCCATGGTGTCTGGGTCGGCAGCCAGGCCTCGAGCTGGTCGCTGCTTTGGTCCCAGCGCATCACCGCCGCCCGCGGCTCCAGCGCCAGTGCCACCACACGCGGCTGCTGCTGACGCAAGCGCACCACGGTCACGCCTGCAGCAGGCGCATCGCCTGTGTGGTGGCGCACGCTCGCCACGGTCGGTGCGGCGGTGTCGAGGTCGTTGCAGGCCGCCTCGGGCTCGCACTCGAACCACACCGACTCGGCCCCGCGCTGTGCAGCCTCAGCGCTGCGCGCCAGCACCAACGCAAGTGGTTGACCGACCGCGTGTACCGTGTCGGTGGGCAGCAGCGGTGTGGCCGGTGCATCGACAATGTCCAGCAGAGCATTGGGCGCAGGCATGCACAGGCCGATCAGATCGTGGCCGGTAAGCACCGCCTCCACCCCGTCAATCGCAAGTGCCGCTTCGATGTCCACGGACAAAATGCGTGCGCGCGCAAACACACTGCGGACAAAGGCAGCGTGCCACATACCAGGGAGCTGGATGTCGTGCACGTAGCGGCCCTGTCCGGTCAGCAGACGGGCGTCCTCAACGCGAGCCAGTGGCACGCGGGCTGGATGGGTACTGTTTGTAGCGCTCATGGACATAACGATTGGGTGCTGCGATTGCACGCGATACACCCCGTCGCCACAAGCGAATATTTCTGAACGATTCCTCAGACCATCTGAGCAGCTCCCGCAAGACCACAGAAACTCAAGCCCGCAACATCTCTTGCTTGCCCCTGAATAGGCTCAACTCGGCAGTCACTGAAGCGCATATCTTGCAGCGCGCATCACGCGCTCGACGCTCGTGCCGATGCAACCGTGCAAGTGCGAGATGACGGGCATCGTCGATGTGAGGCGACACACACTCGCTTCACCCTTGGCGGGTATGTCACGGCGAAGGCTCTTCACACGCCTTCCAAAACCCGCCAGGACGTGGGCACTGAACTCAATCATGCGTCGCGGCTGCCGCGTTCGCGGAATAGATCACTGACATGCCTTGTCAGATCCTCACACCGCCTTCGGGCGCCACCGAACGACGTAACCCTATGGCCAGACAGGAAACATCGGTATACCTCTGAAAGGGTATTCATATTGACAAATTGATCGAATATCCATTTCTCAACTGAACAACACGCCTGTAAAAGTTTACCAAATCAGTTGGTCTTTCGATTCTGAGACGTTTCTCCGTCATGTTTGGTATACTTTAAAAACCATATTATGGAACGAAGCACATGAAAATCAGCGAAGACCATGAAAACATGCGACGTCTGGTGAGAGAGGACTGCGTCCATCGGGACCTCTACCTTGACCAGGCAGTTTTTGCTCAAGAGCAGCAAGAGCTGTTCGCCAACGCATGGACCTATCTGGGCCACGACAGCCAAATCTCGACGCCCGGCGAGTTCTTCACCCTCGACGTTGCAGGACAACCTTTTGTTGTATTGCGAGACCAAGAGGGCCAGGTCCGGGCATTCCACAACCGCTGCCCACACCGGGGCGCGAAGCTGTTTGCGGCTGAGTCAGGTCGCCTGGATGGCCGCTTCATCCGGTGTCCCTACCACTCATGGTCATTTCGCCTGAACGGCGCCCATATCGCGATGCCCCTGAAAGAGGGTTACGAAGGCACGAACATGGCGTGCAGCTCGGCAGGCGAGGGGATGAAGCCTATGGGAGCGCTTCAGGTCTACCGAGGTTTCATCTTCGGCCGGGTGAACCCACAAGGGATGGATTTCCTAGACTACTTTGGCGAGGTGTTGTCGTCGATCGATCTGATGGTGGATCGGTCGCCCACCGGCGAGCTTCGGATTGAAGGTGGCGTGCTGCGCAACACGATTGAGTGCAACTGGAAGCTGTACCTGGAAAACATCAATGATTCGGTGCACCCGGTGTCCACGCACGAATCAGCGGTGCAAGCTGCCCAGGCGGTGGCACAGGAATGGAATCTGGGCGGGACCCTGCCCATGGCTTTCGAACAGATCCTGCCGTTTGGCCAGCGCTACGACTTCTTCAAGGAGATGGGCGGGCATGTGTTCCCGAACGGTCACAGCATCTCGGGCACCCGCTTCAGCATCCATTCCGGCTACGGCGTGATGCCCGAGTACGTGTCGGCACTGCAAGCCGCTCACGGCGAAGCGCGTGCCAAGGAAATCCTGGAGCGCTCACCGCAAAACACCGTGCTGTACCCCAGCCTGGCGCTCAAGGGATCCCCACAAACGATCCGTGTCATTCGACCCATCGCGGTCAACCGCACCGTGATTGAGTCGTGGAATTTCCGGACGGTGGGGGGCCCTGATTTGCTTCTGGATCGTGCCTTGACGTACAGCCGCTTGGTCTACTCCCCCATGTCGGTGGTTGCGCACGATGACGTGCATCTGTTTGAGATGCAACAAGAAGGCATGCGTTCCAACGCCAACGAATGGATCAGCCTGCACCGCGAATATGCAGCCAGCGAATTGGCGGAACCGAACAGGGATTGCAGCGGCACCAGTGAGCTGCTGTTGCGCAATTTTCATCGGGCCTGGACGAGGTTCATGACGTCCGACAACAAGGAGGCATGAAATGACCATCGACCATCAAGCCCTGAGCGATCTGATCTACCTCGATGCACTGTTGCTGGACGAGGCGCGTTACGACGAGTGGCTGGCGCTCTTCGCCGAGGACGGCCGCTACTGGGTGCCCCTCAAGGGTCGGCTGCAGGCTGAAGACGAAAAATACAA
This sequence comes from Polaromonas sp., assembly GCA_036279755.1. Taxonomy (GTDB): domain Bacteria; phylum Pseudomonadota; class Gammaproteobacteria; order Burkholderiales; family Burkholderiaceae_C; genus Polaromonas. The sequence continues at coordinate 13,894 of DASUIO010000066.1, forward strand.
CGCCATTGCCGACGAAGACCGCCTGCTGTTGGCGTTGCGGATCGATCGTCTGAAGGCCGGTCGGGCGCACTCGCAGCAGACCATCAGCACCGCACAACACGTGTTGCAGCAGCCGATGTCGGTGGCATCTGACGCGGGTGCTGGCGTGTATGTGTTGCGCACCCCTTTCAGTTATGCGGAAAGCCGCGGAGAAGACTTGGTGACGCTGCACGGGCATTACATCCACCGCATCGTTGCTGTCGACGGGCAGCTTCGCATTGCGCTCAAGCGTGTGAACCTGGTCAACGCCCACGCGCGGCTGCCCATGATCCAGCTGTTCCCATGAGCACGCCCTCTCCCCTGCGAGAGCGCTTGGTATTTGACACCGACCGTGGTCAGGTGCTCGATCAGGACAGGCGCTACGTGCTCATGCGCGCCGATGTGCTCATGGGCCTGTTCTCCGAACTGCCCGAACACAGCCGGTCCGACGCGCTGGCCGCCTTGTCACGCTCCGTGTTGCGCCATGGGGGCAACAGCGTGCGCGCCTATGCCCTGGGCACTGGCGGCGCCCCTGAGGCGCTGTTCAACAGCGTCGGTATGGGCGCCGCTGCGCTCGGTTGGGGCGTATGGACCTTTGAGCATGGGCCGAATGAATGCATGCTGCGGGTGAGAAACAGCCCTTTCGCCCTGGCATCTGGCCCCAGCCCGCACCCCATGTGTGCGCCCATCCTGGGCATGTTCCAGGCGGTGTGCAGCCACGCGTGGCAACAACCCGTCACCGTCCGGGAAACCAGCTGCCGCGCTTGCACAGGCGAGCACTCACACCCCGCTGGCGAGGAATGCATTTTCCACGCATCCCCACAAACCTGACCCACACCACTCCGCGATGAATACCGTTTACGAGCGATTCCACCAAAGCGCACAGCGCTGGGCTGAGACCGAGTTTCTGCATGTCGAGCCGGTCACGGCCAAGGCATACGGCATCGAGGCACGTTCCTACACCTGGTCACAGGCACTGAACGAAGTCCAGCGGCTGCGCGCCGCCTACATCGAAGCGGGCTACGGCCACGGGCACCGCGTGGGCCTGATGCTGGAGAACCGACCCGTCTACTTTTTTCACTGGCTTGCCCTGAACAGCCTGGGTGTGAGCGTGGTGCCGATGAGCGTTGAAATGCGTTCCGCTGAACTGGAATACCTCATCGGACACAGTGAGATTGCCCTGGCTGTGGTCTTGCCCCAGCGCACCGACTTGATCACCCAGGCTGCTGAGACCGCCGGCATTTCGACCAGGGTGACGGACGCAGCGGCCACCGCGTTCCCAACGCCCGCCCATCCAGCACCGCACGCCCATGCGCCGGAGCGCGCCACCGAATGTGCGTTGCTCTACACCTCTGGCACCACCGGTCGCCCAAAGGGATGCCGTCTCACCAACGACTATTTCCTGCACACCGGCGACTGGTACACCTCCTTGGGCGGCCACTGCCCGGTTCGACCGGGCATGGAGCGCATCATGACGCCACTGCCACTGAACCACGTCAACGCAATGTGCTTCTCCGCCATGGCCGTGATCACGGCGGGCGGCTGCATCATCCAGATTGACCGCTTCCACCCCAAGACATGGTGGGATTCGGTGCGTACCGCTGGCGCCACCATCGTGCACTACCTGGGTGTCATGCCGGCCATGTTGCTGTCCGCCACGCCTGCCGAGTCGGACACCCAGCACGCGGTCCGCTGGGGTTTCGGCGCGGGGGTGGGCGCGGCCGACCACTCGGTGTTCGAGGCACGCTTTGGTTTTCCCTTGGTGGAAGGCTGGGCCATGACGGAAACAGGGGCAGGCGCCGCCATCCACGCCAGCCAGGGCACCCGCCACATCGGCACGCACTACATTGGTCAGCCCTCCGCCGAGGTTCAGGTGCGCGTGGTGGCGGAGGACGGCAGCGAGGCGCAGGCAGGCGAGACCGGCGAATTGCTGGTGCGTGCCAGCGGGCCCGATCCGCGACGCCACTTTTTCAATGGCTACCTGAAAGACGAAGTGGCCACAGAAGAGGCCTGGGCCGGTGGCTGGTTCCACACCGGCGACGTGGTGCGCCGCGACGAGCACGGCGGGCTCTACTTCGTGGACCGCAAAAAGAACGTGATCCGGCGCAGCGGTGAAAACATCTCTGCGGTGGAAGTCGAGTCGGTGCTGAACAAGCACCCGGCGGTGAAAACAACAGCCGTGGCAGCAACACCCGACCCGGTGCGAGGTGACGAAGTGCTGGCCTGTGTGGTCACGCAAGAACCCGTGCCGCAGGAACAACGCGAGGCGATCGCCGCGAGCATCGTGCAGTGGTCGCTCGAACGCCTGGCCTACTACAAGGCACCTGGCTATGTCGCCTTCGTCAACGCCCTGCCCGTGACCAGTTCGCAAAAAATCCAGCGCGGGGAGCTGAAAACGCTGGCCGCCCAGCTGCCGGGGCAAGGGCATTGCATCGACACCCGGCACCTGAAAAACAGGCGGCCCTGACCATGTCGCGACTGAGCTACAGCGGCATCGCTCTGGCGGTGCCCGTCACCGTTCCCTACACCCGGTACAGCATCCAGGGATCACACTGGTTCGCGGCCCAGGCGCTGAGCGCCTTGCTGGCGCAATCGAAGCTGGAGAAAGCCCAGATCGACGGCATCAGCGTGGGCAGCTTCATGCTCGCACCCGACACCACGGTAGGCCTGACCCAGCAACTGGGCCTGGTGCCACGCTGGATGGACCACATGCCCACGGGCGGCGCATCGGGAGTGATGGCACTGCGCCGCGCCGCGCGCGCCGTGCAATGTGGTGACGCCGACATCGTCGCCTGCATTGGTGCCGACACCAATCATGTGAGCTCGTTTCGCAACAGCCTGTCCAACTTCAGCCACTTCGCGCGCGACGCCACCTACCCCTACGGCGCCGGCGGGCCCAATGCGATGTTCGCCCTCATCACCGCGAACTACATGAAACGTTTTGGAGCGACCCGCGAAGATTTTGGAAAGATCGCCGTCAGTCAACGCCACAACGCGGCGCGCAATCCCAATGCCTTGCTCAAGAAGCCCATCACCCTCGACGACTATCTGAGCGCCCGGGTCATCTCCGCCCCAATCCACTTGCTCGATTGCGTCATGCCTTGTGCCGGGGCCGAGGCGTTCCTGGTGATGCGAGAGGAAAAAGCCCGGGCCCTGGGGCTGGACCACGTGCTGATGCGCGGTGCGATCGAGCGCCACAACGCCTACACCGAAGACCCCGTCATGGTGCGCGGCGGCTGGATGATGGACCAGAAAGACCTGTATGCACAGGCCGGCATCCAGCCGCAGGACATCGACGTGCTGCAAACCTACGACGACTACCCGGTCATCTCGATGATGCAGTTCGAAGGACTGGGTTTTTGTGAACCCGGCGGTGGACCCGAATACGTTCGTGCCAACAGCTTCACCTTCGACGGGACCATGCCCCACAACACCACGGGCGGCCAGTTGTCCGCCGGACAGCCTGGCGCGGCCGGCGGCTTCCTCGGTCTCACGGAAACCATGCGCCAGCTCATGGGCACGGCGGGCGAGCGCCAGGTCGACCAAGCCCAGTGGGGCCTGTCGGCCGGATTCGGCATGGTCAATTACGACCGCTGCGTCTGCACCGGCGCGGTCATCATGGAGTCATCGACATGACACACCTCGCGCCCTCGAGCCCCTCACTGGTTCCAAGAAAGAATCCGCTGCTGCGCACCCCGCAGATGAACCTGCCGCCGGAAGGCCGCAGCCGCATTGCGCATGGCCTCACGGAGGCCGCAGCGATCGGAGCAGGATTGCGCCTGCAGTGTTGCGCCGACTGCGGGACCACCCAGTACCCGCCGCAAACCACCTGCGTCAAGTGCCTGTCCGCCAAAGTCCGCTGGACAAGGCAGTCAGGTCTCGGCGAGCTGCTGACCTCCACCACACTGGAACACAGCAACCACCTGTACTTCAAGGAGCGCTTGCCCTGGCGCATCGGTTCGGTGCGCCTGGACAACGGCCCCTGCGTGATCGCTTTCCTGACTGACAGCGTGACGGAAACATCCCCCCGCGTTCGGTTGTCGCTTCGACTGGACCGCGCGGGACAGGCGGTTGTGATCGCCCAACCCGAGTCGGAGCAAGACATGCATCCTCAAGAAAAACTGCAAAAAGAAACCGGCTGCTCGCCCGATCACCGCAAGGTGCTCGTTACCGATGGCAAATCGGTGGTGGGACAGGCCCTGGTGCGCTCACTGCTCAAGGCGGGCGCGGACATCGTGTGGGTCGGCCATGCCGAGCCGTGGAAGCCACTGCCCGGCGTAGCCGAGATCGCCCAACTGCCCCGCGTCGAGATGGTTCCACTGGACGTGACCGACCAGATTTCCGTCACCCGCCTGGGCGCTGAAATCGGACACAAGGTCGACATCCTGATCAACAACGCGGAAGTCCATCGCACCCACGGCATCTCATCGCGCCGGGGCACCGAGATCGCCCGCGCCGAGATGGAAATCAACTACCTCGGCCTGCTGCGCCTGGCCCAGGCATTTGGTCCTGCGCTGCAGGGCCGGGCCGCCGACGGCAGCGCGCACGCCGTCGCGTGGGTCAACATGCTGTCGGTCTTTGCATTGAGCAATTTCCCGGCGCAGGGCACCTACTCCGCGTCCAAGGCAGCCGCGCTGTCGCTGGCCCAGTGCCTGCGCTCAGAGATGCTGTCGCACGGAATCCGCGTGCTCAACGTGTTTCCGGGCCCCATCGACGACGAATGGAACCAGAATCTGCCCCCCCCCAAGCTGGTGCCCGCTTCGCTGGCCGATGCAACGGTCAAGGCACTGATCAATGGCGTGGAAGACCTGTTTCCTGGCGACGTGGCGCAGGAATGGTTCGCACGCTGGCGCGACAACCCCAAGGCACTCGAGCGCGAGCTCGCACAGGGAGCTCTCTGACATGGCACATTCCGTTCTGTCTCAACTGGTCGCGGCACTGGCCACCGAACAGGTGCGGGTCATCGACCTGACACAAACCCTCAGCCCCGAGTTTCCGACCATTGCGCTGCCCCCGGAACTGGGCCAATGCTGGCCCTTCCGGCTGGAAGAAATTTCTCGCTACGACGAGCGTGGGTCGGCTTCGTATTGGAACAACTTCTCTTGCGGCGAACACACGGGGACGCACTTCGACGCCCCCATCCACTGGATTTCGGGCCGGTATCTGCCGAACAACTCGGTGGACACCGTCAAGGTGCAAAACCTGTTCGCACCGGCTTGCGTGATCGACTGCAGCCAAAAGTCTGCTGCTGATCCAGACTACCTGCTCACCACCGAAGACATCGCCGCGTTCGAGGCGGCCCACGGTCGCATACCTGCCGGTGCGTGGGTGCTGATGCGCACCGACTGGAGCAAGCGTGTGGACCCGGTGAGCTATGTCAACGCCAATCACACCGGTCAGCACACACCCGGCCCTTCTACGGACGCCATCCGCTTCCTGGTGGAGGAGCGCGATGTGTTGGGCTTTGGTTCCGAGTCCATTGGCACCGACGCCGGTCAGGCAGACCACCTCAAGCCACCCTACCCCTGCCACTCCCTGATGCATGGTGCTGGCAAATGGGGATTGCAGTGCCTCACCAACCTGGATCAGCTTCCCACTACCGGGGCGGTTTTGGTGACCCCTCCACTGAAGATTCTCAACGGCTCCGGCAGCCCGCTGCGCGTGCTGGCTCTGGTTGACGCCTGAAGTGAAACAACACACCCCCACCGCGTGGCCACATACCAAAGCCACAGCCCTCATAGCTCACCCGCCCAAACCATGAACCTGCTTTCCCAAGTCGCCCAAGCTGTGCGGTCCGGCACCGTGCGAACCATTGACCTCACCCAGGTGCTGAGCGAAGACTTTCCCGCGCTCCAGTTGCCCAGCCCATTCGGTCAAACCCAAGGCTTCAGCCGCCAGCGCATATCCCGCTACGACGAAGCCGGGCCACACTGGTACTGGAACAACTTCACTTGCGGCGAGCACACTGGCACCCACTTCGATGCACCCGCGCACTGGATCACGGGGAGCGAACTGCCGGGCAACACCGTCGATACCATCGACCCGGAAAACTTCATCGCGCCCGCTGTTGTCGTTGATGCCAGCGCGCCAGTCGCGGACAACCCGGATTGGCTGTTGACGCCAGAGTACCTGATGGATTGGGAGGCCAACCACGGTCGTATCCCCGCCGGCGCCTGGTTGTTGTTTCGCACCGATTGGTCCAAGCGCCTCAAACATCCGCCCGATTTTGTGAACATGAAAGAAGACGGTCCGCATACCCCGGGCCCAACACAGGCGGCCGTCGAATGGTTGATCCGGGAGCGCGATGTGCTGGGCTTTGGCGTCGAGACCATCAACACCGATGCCGGACAATCCCACAGCTGGCCCACACCCTACCCCTGCCACACCTTGATGCACGGCGCAGGCAAGTACGGCCTGCAGTGCTTAACCCATCTGGATCAACTGCCTCCCACCGGCGCGCTGATCCTGGCAGCACCGCTCAAGATTCTGGAGGGATCGGGCAGCCCATTGCGCGTGCTCGCACTCGTGCAAGCACCGTAGCGTTTCCGTGAATCGTTGGCGATAGACTCTCACCATGTCATCCACGGACAACCTGGAAACCTCTTCCGATAAGTCACCCGCCGAACCACAGCCGAACCTCGGCACGGAGGCCTATCGCTACCTGCTGCACAGGCTGCGCAATGGGTCCATCCGACCCGGCGAACGAATGGTAGAGGCCGACATCGCCAGTCACCTGGGTGTGTCCCGTGTCCCCGTGCGCCAGGCGCTCATGCGCCTGGTCGTCGAGGGGTACCTGGTGAGCACACCGCGCGGCTACAGAATTCCACAGCTCGCGCCGCAGGATATCCGAGAAGTGTTCGAACTGCGTCGCTTGCTTGAGCCACGGGCTGCCGCCATGGCCGCCCGCGACATCACGCCGCAGCAGCTTGATGAGCTCAACCAGGCGATTGCTGAAGCCAAAGCCGGTCACGCCAACAACGACATCGAACGCATCTTTGGGGCCGCCCAAAAATGGAGGGACACTTGGCTGAGTGCGGTCGGCAATTCAAGGCTGGTGGCCACCCTCACACGCTATGCCGATCAGGTGTTCGTGGTGCGCCAAACGACCCTGTCCGACCAACGCGTACAGCGCAGCATGATCGCGGGATACGAGGAGCTGGTTGCGGCGTTCACAAAGCACGACAGCGTCGCCGCGGCGGATGCCGTGCAGCGGTTCGTCATGGCATCCGAGCGCGAATACGACACCCTGGCAAGCCACGAGCGGTAGCCCATCAGCGCCCATTTGCTGGGCGCTGATGCGACCTCAAAGGTCCAGCACCAGCCGAGATCCCCGAGCGCGCGACACACAGATCTGGATCGACTTTCCCCCGTCCCGTTCAGTGGTGCTCAGGACATGATCGCGGTGATCGACCTCACCATCCAGAACAGGCACCACACAGACGCCGCACTCGCCTCGCCGACAGTCTGCCAACACGTCACAGCCTGCGGCCTCCAGGCACGCCAGAATACTTTGATCATCGCCTACACGCAGGGTCTGGCCGCTGCGTGCCAGCACCACATCAAAGGGCTGATCGCCCAGCTGCATGGGTGGCGCAGAAAAAAGTTCGAAGTGAACTCGCTCGGGCGGCCAGCCTCGACGACGTGCCTCATCGAGCAGTGCATCAAGCAATGCTTGAGGACCGCACACATAAAGCACCTCGTCTGGAGAACAAGTGTCCAGCAGAGATGTCACATCAACAGGCCGTGCCGCTTCTTCATCTGCATGCAAGGACAGGTCATCTCCCAGCAGATGACGCAGCTCATCGACAAACAACATCTGGTCGCGGCTGCGACTGGCGTACAGCATACGCACCGGTCGCTCGCGGCGCCGGCACTCGGTGACCATGGACACCAGCGGTGTGACACCGATGCCACCGGCCACCAACAACACTGGAGCGTTCCAGTCACCAAGCGGAAAGTCATTGCGTGGCGGTCGAACGGTCACGGTTTCACCCACCTTCAGCCCGTGCATGAACCTGGATCCACCCCTACCTGCGGGCTCCAGCCGGACGCCCAACAGGTAGTGATCAGGTCGGGATCGGACTTCCTCCGACGTATCGAAGTTGACCAGCGAATAGTGCCGCCAATCCATCTTCCCTTCCGGCAAAAGAACCGCGACCTGGAGGTGCGCCCCAGGTTCGTAGGGCGGAAGGGCAGTGCCATCGATGGCACGCAAGACAAGTCGGCAGAGCAGTGGGTGGGGCGTCTCAATTGATGCGACTCGAAGTTGCAGGGTGGGCGAATGTGTCATCGAATGCATTTGCAAAAGAAGCCGGATATCAATCGATGGAAACGCCGGTCTCAACGATCACGGGTTTGATTTTTTCGGTCTCTGCACGAATGGTCGACTCGAAATCGGCCGGGGTCGTTGCGACACGGACATAACCCAGATCGTTGAAACGTTTGAGATTTTCCGGACTGGCCACAGCGCGCTGAAAAGCGTCACTCAGCTTGTTGACGATCGTCGCAGATGTTCCTTTCTTGACAACAGCCCCAATCCAAAAGTCCATCACCAATGCGGGAAATCCAATTTCAGCGGTTGTTGGAACATCCGGAAGATGGCTGTTGCGCTGGGTTCCGGCAACCGCAAGCGGAACAACCTTGCCCGTCTTCATCATGTTCAAGGTACCAGGGACAGCATCAAACAGAAGGTCCACTTCCTGGGTCATCAGGGCCTGCATCGCAGGCGGAAATCCTTTGTAGGGCACATGCGTGAATTTCGCACCGGAGGCTTGCTTGGAAAGAATATGGCCGAGAAGATGTGGCGCAGTTCCGGGACCGAACGAGCCATAAGCGACTAAACCACTGGGGTTCGCCATGGTGTCCTTCAAGGATTTGACCGTGCTGATTTTTCCACCGGCATTGGCCAGCATGACTTGCGGCGCGCGCACCAACATGGTGACGGGCTCGAAGTCCCGCGAGGGAATGTAATTGATGTTCTTGTACAGCAGCGGATTGACGGTGAAATCGCCGATTTGCCCCACAAAAACGGTGTGGCCGTCAGCCGGGGACAACAGGACATCCGATGCCGCGATCTGCGAGCCGCCGCCAGGCTTGTTGAACACAACAATGGTCTGGCCAAGTTGCCGCTCCAGCTCGGGCCCGATCGTTCGCACAAACGTGTCGATGGCCCCACCCGCAGGGAAAGGGACCACCACCCGTATCGGCTTGTTCGGAAAAGCCGCGCCAGGTGTCTGAGCGTGAGCGGATGTCCCAGCGACCAGAGAAGCCACACAGAGGGCACCCAAGCCCAGAAAACCAACCCGATGACATACAGAGAAGTTCATGATGTTTACCTTGTGGAAAAAATGGGGCTGATACACCCGCTCATGTCAAGCGGGCCGAACGTGTGAAAGCGCACGAAGATTTCATGTGTGATCAGAAAAAACACGCGTACGACTGCGGGGAATGTCCGGCATTCCCGGACCGACAAAATACATCCCGATCGCCTCCCGGAGATCAGAAGGAATAGCGATGGGACGCTTCTCCTCCATGCCCACAAACACCAGCGTCAGCTTGGCTGAAAGCCTGATTTGCGCCTCGGTGGAGAGTCCGTTCCCCAACACGTCAATTCGCAGGTGCAAGGAAGACTTCCCGACGTGTTGCACGGTCAATTGGCAAAGCAAGGTGTCGCCGAGCACGCTCGGCACTTTGAAGTCCACCTCCAGCTTGGCAACAGGCACGGCCATTCCGCGCGGCCCATGCAGTGTCAAAAAATCGCAGCCCAACCCATGTCGGAACCAATGCTCTACAACGTCGTTGAGCATTTCGACGTAGCGGGGATAAAACACAATCCCGGCTGGATCGCAATGCTTGAAGCTGACTTCCAGCGGGACGCGATGCGACGTGGTCATGCACACGCCTCCTCGGCATGGCGCGAGACTTGTGTCTCCAGCGCACGCGCCAGTTTCTGGCCTGACTCATCGGCCAGGGCCGCGTCGCGCAACTCGCGCACTTGCTCCGCCGTTGTCCGTGTCCGCCCCTCCACAAAGGACATGATGGTTTCGTAGTTGGACATTCCTCGCGCATGCGTGTCGCCGTAGCCCTTGATAAGACGCTGGCACTCCACGACCTCGCAGGCCAACGCATAGTCGACCCGAGCGATCCTGGTCACACGCGACATCCAGGCCTGCATGGCCTCGTTCTCCCTGACGTAGCGCAAGGACTTGCGACGAAAGCCACGACAACCCGCCACGACGTAGAGCATCAGGAATCCCGTCAGTGATGTGGTGCGAACCACGCGGCCCTGCTGAGTGACCCGCTCCAGCAGAGCGCGTGGCGTGCCGCTGGCCATGAGCCAACGCCCCAAACCCTGCGGCAGCATGTCGGCGATCTCCTGCAAGCGCGGGTGAAAGTACTCGTTGATATGCATCAACTGCTGTTGGCTCACCTGCACTTCGCGCCCCACGCGCTGGAACCGCGAGGCCCGCAACTTCAGCTCCGCCACACGAGCAGTGTCTTCAAACGTCATCCACAGCGCCAGGTAGCGCGCCGTCTCCCGCGCCAGGCGCCAACCCGCCACACCCAGCTGCTTGTCAAGCGCCACCACCGGGGCCAGACGGTTCAGGTATTCGGCGGCATAGGCCAGATCCTGGTAGTCGGCCGTACGCCTGACGCCATGGGCAACCACGTCCGCGATGTCGGCCGGGAAGTCGCTCCGCACCCGCTGCAGGAGCTCGCGCAGGCGAGGGTCCTCTAGGTCACGGGGAAGCTCCGCCAATGGCGGGCTCTGGCTCTCGTCGTCGCGGTAGGCATCAAACCCCGCCGCAAAGGCCTTCAAGCTTGCCGAGACGCCCACGCCGCCACGCTCGATGGCGGACTCGAACGCCTGACGATCCCAAGGAAGCACTTCGGCGGCCGCGAGTGCGCCAAACAACACAGCACTGATGACGCTGCCGCTGCGTTCCGCCAATTGGGAAAAGTCACGCACCACACAGTGCCGCGCTGCCTTTCGGCCCGCTTCAAGCAGCTGCTCGGAGGGCACCCGGCCGTCGCCCATGGCCATCTTTTCCGGCATGGCGTAGACCCTATGGGACGAGGTGATGAGGGTGGTCTTGTCTGGCGTGACCAGCCCGCGCTGTACCGCGCGCGCCGACTCCATCAGCTCCGAAGCGATCACGACGTCCACGTCCCCCGGTGTCGGCATCAGGCTGAAGATGGGCGTACGCCCCGCCACGCGTGCCATCGGCAAGACTTCCACGTAGTAAATCGTCGCGCCGGTGCGCTGGGCCACACCTGGCACCGAGGTGGACAGGGCGTAGTAGCCCTGCACCTCGGCGGCATCGACGATCCAGTCGGCCAGCACGCCACCACCTTCGCCACCCATCGCCAGGATCGCGATCTTGATGGGCTTGATCGGCACCTCACGCAACATGGACGAACTCCCGGGCAGCCAAGCGGCGTTGCAACAATGTGGTGATGGCCGAGGTGATGCGCGCCCAAAGGCGTTCACCCCGACTGGGATTGCTCACCAACTCCGTGCGGTAGAAGGACGGACACAACACAGCAGCGTGCGATACCTCACCACACAAACCACAACCCACGCAACTGGACTGCACCACGGCAATGGGATCTTTGCGCAGCGGGTCCGGGTTCGGTCGGATGCTCAAGGACGGACACCCAGACAAGCGGATGCAGGAGTGGTCACCGGTGCAGGTGTCCGAGTCAATGCCGAAGCGTTCGGTCACGACGCGCTCACCCTGGGCGATTTGCTTGCGCATCAGCGGCTTGACCCGCCTTTGCTTGTTCAGCATGCACTCCGACTGAGCGATCAACACCTTGGGCCCACGATCACTGGTGGTCAGCGCCTCGCGCACCGCCGCCTTCATCTTCTTGAGGTTGTAAGTATTCGAGACGGTTCGGATCCAGTTCACCCCCGTGCCACGAACCGCCCCCTCGATGGACATCTTCGTGGTGCGCTTGTCGTTCTTCGCCCTGGAAGACAGAATGTCCTGGCCACCCGTGGCAGCGGAATACCCGTTGTCCACCACCACAATCAGGTTGTCGCTCTTGTTGAACACGGCATTGCCGACACCCGAGGTCAGACCGTTGTGCCAGAACCCGCCATCACCCATCACGCTGATGGTGCGGCGGCCGGCCCCCTCCACGTTCAAAGCTGCCGCGCCTGCGGCACCCAGACCGTATCCCATGGAAGTCGCGCCAAAGTCGAAAGGGGCCAATGCCGCGAACTGATGGCAGCCGATGTCCGCGCTGACGTAGTGTTTGCCAATTTCTCGCTCCACCAACTTGATGGCCGTGAACAGCGGTCTTTCCGGGCAACCAGTGCAAAACGATGGCGGCCGGGGCAACACGCCTGGCGCCTCCTGCAGGGCGACACCGGGCATCGAGGGGATCAGGGGAATCACCTTGGGGGCCAACATGGCCGCGACGCCCGAATCTACCGGTGCCATCTCCAGCAGCGCCGGTGCGTACCTTTGCAGAAACTTGCGGATGCCCTTCATCATCACCAGCGTGGTGTACTCGCCAGCGCGCGGCAGCATGTCCTTGCCATGGACCCGGGTTTCAAGATCCGCACGAGCCACCACGGTCTGCAGCGTTTGCTCGATGAACTCGGGCTGCCCCTCCTCCAGCATGAGCACGGCCGGGTACTTGCGGCAGAAATCAACCACCTCCTCATCCACCACCGGGTAGACAACGTTCATGACGTAGATGGGCAATCGGGCCGAGCCCCAGATGTCCGCCAGCCCCATCAGCTCCAACGCGCGAATCAACGTGTTGTACAAGCCACCCTGGACCATCAGGCCGACACTGCAACCAACCGCATCAGGGCTCTCGAACACCTCGTTGAGCCCCTGCTCACGGATGAACCGGGTTGCGGCGGGCCAGCGCTCATGGACCTTCTCGTGCTCGTGCGCAAACGTCGCCGGCGCAAGCGCCATGCGCTCCACCCCACGGCGGGGGTTCTCAATGGCGTCTTTCAAAGTGAACGACGGGCGCACATTGTCTTGCGCAATGAAGTGGCCATGTGCATGGCAGGTGCGCACGCGCATGGTCAGCATGACCGGGGTGCGGCTGGCTTCCGACAATTCAAAGCCCTTCTGCACCGCATCAACCAACGCGCCGTGGCTTGGCCTGGGGTCCAGTAGCCACATCTGGGATTTCATCGCAAAAGCGTGGGAGCGCTCCTGGATGATCGAAGATCCCTCTCCGTAGTCTTCGCCCAGAATCACCAGGCAGCCGCCTGTCACACCGCCCGATGCCAGGTTGGACAGGGCATCGGAGGCCACGTTTGTGCCCACCGTGGACTTGAAGGTGATCGCACCCCGCAGCGGGTAGTGAACGGACGCACCGAACATGGCCGCTGCCGTGGCCTCGCTGGCCGAACTCTCGAAATGCACGCCAAGTTCGTCAAGGATTTCGCTTGCATCGGCAAGCACGTCCATGAGGTGGGACACTGGCGAGCCTTGATAGCCGCCCACGTATGCAACGCCGGACTGGAGCAAGGCCTTGGTGACCGCCAGGATGCCTTCGCCCTGGAACTCGGTGCCCGCGCCAGCCCGCAACTTTTGCACTTCTTGCTTGAATGATCGTTCTGCCATGGGGGCAGAATGTAGAGCGCAGATCGGGATCCGCCTATTAGATTTCTATTGCACCCACATGACTCAAATTCATCGTCCTCACTTGAATTGATCAACCCATGGACATACGGCAATTGAAAGCCTTGCAGGCGATCGCCGACAGCGGAAATTTTGGTGAAGCAGCAGCAACGCTGGGCTTGACACAGTCAGCCCTGAGCCACCAAATACGTCAGCTTGAAGAGGAACTGGGCGAAACCCTTTTGATTCGAGCACGTCCCCAGTCTTATCCCTCAGCTGCGGGGCGTGCGGTCTTGGAGTCATTTGCCCGGATCTCTGCGGAGTTCACTGCGCTTGAGAGGCGTTTCGCCAGTGCGAAACACGGAGCACTGTCAGGCATCTTGCGAATCGCCGCGACGCCCATGTCCTTCACCTATCTTCTCGGGGACCTGTGCGAGGTGTTCCGTCAAAGATATCCCTCCATTGAGCTTGTCTTCACCGCCACAGAAAGTGCGGAGCTCGCTGTACGGCGTGTCCTCACCGGTGCGTCAGATGTGGCGTTTGGCCCCCTTACAAGCCAGCACGATACCTTGAGTGAAGTGAGACTGGCGCGCGCAGAGCACGTCTTTATCGTACGTAGCGGTCATCCGTTGGCATCCCAAAAACGGGTGACGCCGGATCAGTTGCGCCAATACCCTATCGCTCTGTTTCAACCCAAAAGTGGCACCCGCTCGCTTACCGACGCCATTTTTGAAGGCAAGGGCTACCCGCCTGTCCTGACCGAATCGAACGACGCACAGTTTCTCAAGCGAATGGTCTCCATCAGCGATGCAAGCGCCCTCATGGTGGCCTACGCCTTGGAAACGGGCGGATACAGCCGATCGCCTGTCAGCTGCTTGCGCCTTGATGGCCCTCCCGTGGTTGTGGATGTTGGTCTGATCCACAAAAGTAACCTACACATGAATGCACTGGAGATTTTTAAAGCGCTCTGCCTGGATTTGCGGGGGCCAAAACCCCTGGAGCTGCTGCTGGATAGGCCCAACGGATCACCGTTCCTGAGTGCGGCAACTTCTTCCGTCTCGTCTCAGAATGCGCAGTAGCTCAAACAAGCTTGGTCGTTGTGCTACCTCGGTCGCGGCGCATTCACGATCCATTTGCACCGTGCTTTTCACATAGTCACCGCTCAAAGTACTCCATTGCGTTGTGCTACTGCCGGTTTCATCCTGCACGCATTTGCCAGTCAACGGCTCATTGTGAGTTGGTAGCTGAACCGATCCGCATGATGCGTTGCGGTTTCCAACTGCAGCGGCTTGCCTTCGTCGTCCAAAAGCACACGACGCACCTGCAAGGCGGGCCCGTCTGGCGTGGCTTGTAACCACTTGGCCGCCAGTTTGGGCATGGACACGGCACTGATTTCCATGCGGGCCTGCGACACACGCAATCCCAGGTCATGCTCCAGCACCTCGATAACATCTCGCCCGGAGAGGTCGAGCCGCACCATGCGCTCGCCCAGGGGCAGCGGGTAGTGAGACTCGTTGAGCGATACAGGCAGCCTGTCCACGTACCGCAGAGTGCGAAGCTGGTAGACCTCACTGCCGGGTGCCAACTGCAGCGCGCTCACCACATCGGGCGATCCCTTGAGGCGCTTCATGGACAGGCGCTGGCTGTGCACTGCCTGCCCATGAGCCGACAAGGCCTCACCCAGGCCCTCAAGTCGTTGAAGAGCCTGCGTGGTGCGTGGGGCCGACACGTAGGCCCCCTTGCCCTGCAAACGCGTGATCAGGCCCTCGCGCTGCAGATCGGCCAGCGCCTGACGCACCGTGATGCGGCTCACGCCGTGGGCCTGCACCAATTCGTGCTCCGATGGCAGTTTGTCGTGCACGCGCAGTCGACCGGCCAGGATGTCGCCGCGCAGCTCATCGCGCAGGCGCGCATAGAGGGGCTGAAGGATCTCGCTCATAGGACGCTATCTTGGCACACGAATTGCATGCTTGATCTCACTTGTTATAACAAGTAGAGTTGCACCACCGCCGTGCAAGCCATCCACTCATTTGTTGGAGTTCGTCACCATGCAATCGCGTACCTTTCTCAAATCGGTCGTCCTGGCCTGCACCGGTTTATTGCCGTTGTGGCCCGTCAACGCTCACGCCCAGTCTTACCCAATCAAGCCCGTCACCGTTGTCGTGCCGTTTGGTGCCGGAGGCGGTGTGGATGCCACCGCTCGCCTGATCATGCCCAAGCTGGCTGAGGCGCTGAAGCAGCCGGTGGTCATTGAGAACGTGGCCGGTGCGGCCGGCACCATCGGCACCCAACGTGTTGCGCGCGCCGCGTCCGACGGGTACACCTTGCTGTTTGCGGTGGCCAGCCCGCTCAACGTGGCCCCGCTGGTGGCACCAGCTGCAGTGAAGTACGACACCTTCAAGGATTTTGTCCCCCTGGCCACCGCCGCCGTCGGGCCTTTTGTGCTGATTGGACGCAGCGGTCTGGCCGCACCCAACACCGCCGAGTTGCTGAAGCTTGCGCGTGCGCAGCCCGGCAAGCTGACGTTTGGCACCGACGGCGTGGGGACGTCGCTGCACGTCACGGCCGAGATGATCAACCAGCAAGCGGGTGTGGAGATGTTGCACGTGCCCTACAAATCGGGGCCCCAGGTGCTGACCGATGTGGCGGGCGGTCAAGTCGATCTGGCGGTGTTGCCGCTCACCCTGGCACAACCCTTCATCCGTGACGGCAAGGTTCGGGCGTACGGCGTGACCTCCAAGGCCCGCTGGCCTGGGCTGCCCGAAGTGCCCGCGCTGGCGGAGACGGCCGAGCTCAAAGGCATCGATGTGGAATCCTGGCTGGGCCTGCTGGGGCCAGCGGGTCTGAGCGCCGATGTGTCGGGCGCTTTGATCAAAGCCATGGAACAAACCATGAAAGATCCCGAGATCGTGCGCAAGCTCGGTGACATCGCCAACCGTCCCCTAGTGATCAGTGGCGCCAAATTTGGCGAGTACCTGGCACGCGAGCGGCAGCTCGTCCAGGGCGTGGTGACCAAAGCCAACATCAAGGTCGAGTAAGCGCGCATGGACGCCAGCACGGGCGCTCTCATCGTGGTGGCCGGCTGGCTCATCGGTGCAACAGGCATTGGTGGCGTGCTGGTGGTGCCTGCGCTGGGTGCCCTGGAAGGTTTGGCCATGCCTCACGCCATTGCGGCCACCGCGCTGGCGTTTGCCCTTCCAGGCGCCGCAGCGTTGTGGCGCTTGCGCGGGCACGCCGACCGTTTGCAAGCCACAGGTGGCGCCACGCCTTTGCCCATCACCAGCTTGATTTTGGGGGCCATACCTGGCAGCTTGCTGGGCGCGGCGAGCGTGCATCACGTTGGCAACGTGTGGCTGCTCGCGGGCCTGGCCGTTCTGGCGCTGGGCAGTGGCCTGCGCGGATTGCGTCCTGCCCAGGCCGGGCACGGCCCGGCGGCCAGCTGGTCACGCCCCCGGGCTCTGGCCATGGGGGCCCTGGTGGGCTTGGGTTCCGGGCTCAGTGGCACGGGTGGTCCGGTGCTGTTGGTGCCGCTGCTGATGGCCTTGCGCCAGCCCCTGCCGGCCACCATCGCTGCGGCCCAGGCCATCCAGCTTCCCGTGGCCCTGAGTGCCGGCGCCATGCACGCCTGGTCGGGTGCACTGGATGTGGGACTGGCACTTGAGCTGGGCGTCTGGTTGCTGTTGGGCTCTGTGGCGGGGCAATGGGCTGCCACGCGGCTGGCAGTTGCTCGCTTGCAGATGCTGGTGAGCGTGTTGCTGGTCGCCACCGGCCTGTGGCTGGTTCTGCGCTTGTTTGTATGAATCCTGGAGTATCACGATGACGACCTTGCCCCCAGTCGCTTTGGCGCAATCTGAATACCTGCTGCAGCCCGCTCAAGTGTTGCGTCCCGAGGGCCCAGTGCGTGACTGGGCGGTGGTGGTGAAAGCCGGACGTTTCACCCACGTTGGACCGGCCGCGGAGGTGTGCGCAGCACACCCGCACCTCACACCGCAGGTGCTGCCCGACACACTGCTCATGCCGGGCATGATCGACGCCCACACCCACCTCACGCAGTCTCTGGGGAAGGCGCTGGCCTTTGGTGAGCCCTCCGAGATCTTTCGCCGCATCTGGGTGCCCATGGAAGGTGCGCTGGGGCCTGAGGCCGCTTATGTGAGCGCCAAGCTGGCGGCACTTGAAGCCTTGCGGGGTGGCTTCACCACCGTGGTCGACGCTGGCACCCGCTCGGCCCACGGCCTGGCCTCGGTGGCGCAGGCTGCGCGTGACGTGGGCATACGCTGCGTGCTGGGCATCATTTGCAACGACCTGCACCACCCGCTCGGTGACCAAGCATTTGAGCAGCTGGCAGCCGAGGCTGTGGCGCACCTGACCCGCCACGAGCACGATCCGCTGGTGCACGGTTCGCTGGCCATCTCCATTCCCGAGGTGGCCAGCGACCGGATGTTGACCCATGTGGCCGCACTGGCACGTGAGGCAGGTGTCAGCTTTCAGACCCACGCCAACGAACACCTGGTGGCGGTGGAGCGCTCGCTGGTGGCGCGTGGGCTGCGTCCGATCGAACTGCTGGCCGCCTGCAACGCGCTCAACCCCAGCACCCTGCTGGCCCACGCCACCTTGCTCACACCGCGCGAGTTGCTGCAGGTGCGCGACAGCGGGGCCGCAGTGGCCTACAACCCGGTGGCCAGCCAATGGAAGGGCAATGCGGTGCTGGATGCGGTCATGCTTCACGCGCAAGGCATTCCCATGGCCCTGGGCACCGACGGCACGCGCTACGACGCCTTCCGACTGCTCGACGCCGC
>DASUIO010000067.1:0-3711 GCA_036279755.1 Polaromonas sp.
CTTTGAGCAAACCAAGATCGACCGCTTTGCCGAACACTCGCGCGTACCGGTCATCAACGGCCTGACCAATGAATTTCACCCTTGCCAAATTTTGGCGGACATCTTCACCTACATCGAGCACCGCGGATCAATCGCCGGCAAAACGGTGGCCTGGGTGGGCGATGGCAATAACATGGCCAACACCTGGCTGCAAGCCAGCGAGATTCTTGGCTTCAAGGTGCACCTCAGCACGCCAGGCGGCTACGAGGTGGACCAGTCGATTGCCGGCATTCGCTCGGCCGATAGCTATAAAGTGTTCAACGACCCCTTGCAGGCCTGCGCCGGTGCCGATCTGGTCACCACCGACGTGTGGACCAGCATGGGCTACGAGGCCGAAAACGAAACGCGCAAAAAAGCCTTTGCCAACTGGTGCGTGGACCTTGAGATGATGCGCGCCGCCAAACCCGATGCGCTGTTCATGCACTGCCTGCCCGCGCATCGTGGAGAAGAAGTCGAAGCCGAGGTGATTGACGGCCCGCAATCCGTGGTTTGGGACGAAGCGGAAAACAGAATGCACGTGCAGAAGGCACTCATGGAGTACCTTTTGCTGGGCCAACTCAGCTAAAAAGCCGAACGGTACACGCAGTGATGAGCGTGGAGGCGACCGAGCGTAGCGCCGGGCCGCCCCAAGCAAGCTCAGCCCCTTCGGGGGCAGCGCATTACACGCAGTGAAAAGCGTGGGGGCTTGATTAATTACTAGCCCCGCCCCACAAACGGCATCTTCGTGGCCATGATGGTCATGAATTGCACGTTGGTCGACAGCGGCAGCGCCGCCATGAACACCACCGCATCAGCTACTTCCTTCGCGTCCATCATCGGCTCGATGGCGATCTCGCCGTTGGCCTGGGGCACGCCTTGGGCCATGCGCGCCGAGAGCTCGGTCAGGGCATTGCCAATATCAATTTGCCCGCAGGCGATGTTGTACTTGCGGCAATCGAGCGAGATCGATTTGGTCAGTCCGGTGATGGCATGCTTGGTGGCCGTGTAGGGCGCTGAATTGGGTCGCGGCGCGTGGGCCGAAATCGAGCCGTTGTTGATGATGCGGCCACCCTGCGGCAGCTGGTCCTTCATCAGTCTGATGGCGCCCTGGGCGCACAGAAATGAACCCGTCAGGTTGATGTTGACCACGTTTTGCCACTGCTCAAAAGTGAGGTCTTCCAGATTCCCGCGCGGAGAATTGACGCCGGCATTATTGAACAGCACGTCGAGGCGCCCAAACACTTCCTTGATTTTGGCAAACAGCGCCGCCACCGACTCAGGCCGACTCACATCGGTGGCTACGGCCAATGCGCGGTCGGTTCCCGATTCCCTGGCAACTTCGTTGAGCGGCTCAATCCTTCGCCCGGCCAGCACCACGCGATAGCCTTCACCCAGCAGCGCCAGCGCCACCGCTCTGCCAATGCCCGTGCCTGCGCCGGTCACGAGTGCAACCTTGTCGTTCGTATTCATGTTATGCCTTTGTCTCTGGATGTGAATGAAGATGAGCAGCGGAAGCCGTCGATCGCCGCCAGCCCTTTGGATTGTGCACCAGCCATCTGCGCACGGATCGGTGGTGATTTATCAGAAATCTACAGCGCCCTTGAAATCGTCTTTCATGCGGTTCATTCTGTCCACAACTTGCTTACGGCCGTTGCGAGCACAGCCCGACACCCGCCCGAAGGTCGGAGCTATTTCTCCAGATACCACTGAATGAAGTACTTGGCGACAAAGCCCACCATGCCGAAGGCCAGGCCGAGAAAGATGACGAATGTACCGAACTTGCCAGCCTTGGACTCCCACGCCAGGTGGCCGATGATGAACAGCATGTAAAGCATGAACGCCCCCACGCCGAACGTCAGCCCGAAGCTTGCGATCTGTTCTTCCGAGAAGCCGAACATCAGGCAGCGCCTTCGGGTGGCTGGCGTTCAGGCAGGGCACTGGCGTCCACCAGGTCACGGTAAGCGTGCCAGCTGGCGTGGCCGAGCAGTGGCAGCAAAAAGATCAGGCCGAACAACAGTGTGCCGAAACCCAGCAGTGTCAGGCCCATGATCAGTGCGGCCCACAGGGCCAGCGGCACGGGATTCGTCAGCGCCGCCTGCCAGCTGGCCAGCACGGCCTGCAGCACATCGACGCGGCGGTCCAGCAGCAGCGGCATGGCAATTACGCTGGAGGCAAATATCGGCGCCGCCATGAGGCCCCCCATGGCGAGCCAGAGTTCAAAAAGGTAATAGCGGGGCGCCAGCACGACATGGCGCAGGAAATCGAGCGGCGTATTGATGGGCTGAGGCGCCATCAGCGTGATGAGTGCGGCCGAGGTCAGCACCCAGCCGGTGCCGGCCAGTGCCAACAGCAGGCCGAAGCGCACCAGACTCCAGTAGCCGCCGCTCGCCGCATAACGCGAGTGTTGCCAGCGGGTCCATGTCTTGACGACGAGCTGCAGATTGACGGCCTCGCCACGTTCGAGCGCGCGGCTGATGGCATACAGGCTGGTGGCCAGCACCGGAGCCACCACCAGAAAGCCCGAAAACGCACCCGCCAGCAGCCAGAAATGCTCACGTGCGAGCAGCACCAGCAGGGCACCGAAGGCGGCTGGAACCAAACCGTGCGCGAGGCTCAGCCAGCCACCACGCAGCATGTCCTGCGCGCCGCGCGCCAGCCAGTGCAGCGGCTGGGCCAGCCCGATGGTTCGGATGACAGGCAGCGTCAGCTGGCCTGGGTTCAGCGGAGGAGGAGTGTTCGGATGGGTCACGATGGGCGTAAGCATACCTGCAGCGCACTGAATTGGCCGCAACGCCCCTACCCCTGTTGGCGTTTTCCTGAGTGGACAAGACCTCGTCGGCTGGTTAGGCTGCCAGTGCGCTTTTATGTGCCAAATAGCGTGCAACACCACACTAGCTCGCATTGCCCAACCCTCCTCACTACAAACCAAGCGCCATGACGTCCTCCACGCCTTCTCCGGATTCCAGCCCACCACCCCCGGCAGCCGCCGGCCAGACCGTTGACGCGCTTCCCGTCATGGACAAGCCCTATGTGCTGCCGCCGCCCGTCGGTCCGCAGGCGCTGATGGTGTCGCTGGGGCCGCTGGATCCGTTTCGCTGGCTGGCAGCCGGCTGGCGCGACTTGGTGGCGCACCTCGGCATCGCCCTCTTCTATGGCCTGTGCTTCTGGGTCATGGCCATCACGCTGGCTGCAGTGTTTCGCGCCAAGCCCGAATACACGCTATCGATGGCTTCTGGCTGCCTGCTGGTGGGTCCATTTCTGGCCATGGGCCTGTACGAGGTGAGCCGCCGTCGTGAGCAGGGCCTCAGGCCGGAACTCGGTTCCTCGCTGACCTGCTGGGACTCGCACATCGGCAGCATGGGTATGCTGGTGCTGGTGCTCATCGTGCTGGAACTGCTCTGGGGTCGCGCCTCGCTGGTGGTGTTTGCAGTGTTCTTCAACACCGGCATGCCGTCCACCACGGGGGTGATCAACGCGGTGTTCAATCCCGACAACTGGGAGTTCGTGGTGGTGTACCTGACCGTGGGTGGGGCATTCGCCGCACTGGTTTTTTCCACCGCCGTGGTGTCCATCCCCATGATTCTGGACCGCGACACCGATGCCATCACGGCCGCCATCAACAGTATCCGCGTGGTGTTAGCCAACCCGGCCGTGATGCTGCTGTGGGGCATGCTGATCACGGCACTCGTCACA
>DASUIO010000068.1:0-5361 GCA_036279755.1 Polaromonas sp.
CAGGTGACAGCCTCAAAAGCTTTTTCAAGCGACGCCTGGGGATCGCGCCAGGACAGCGATGGATTCCGTTCGATCAGCTCGACTTCATATTGGGGGGACTTGTTGCATTGAGCTTCTTTGTGCGGCTGGACTGGATCGACATCGCCTTGATTTGCGCAATCAGTTTCGTGGGCGACGTGCTGGTGAACCAGCTGTCTTTTTATCTCGGGATCCGGGAAACCAGATGGTGACCGGCATTCGGGCCGATATGCGGCGGCGGCCCGGTCTGGGACACGTCGCCACCCAAGCCCGTGAGGCGCGCGTTCCGTATCCGGCTGTTCACTCTTTTTCGTACGTGAGCTGCCCCTTATGACGGTGGCAACTGGGAGCGTGAGTGCGATGACGATACCGCCGCAAGCCACCCGCATTGGTGCGCTGCGCAATGACTTTCGACGCGTTTGGGAGCAGTATTGGTAATTGCCAGCGAAGAACAACCTTCAATGTCAGGCTTTCTTAATTGGAGAAATATCATGTCCGCACACACTTACAAGATTATCGAACTGGTCGGCTCCTCAACCGAGGGGACAGATCACGCGATACGCGAGGCGATTGCCAAAGCAGCGCTCACGGTCAAGCACATGGATTGGTATGAAGTCGTCGAGTCGCGAGGACATATCGCGAACGGAAAGGTTTTGCACTACCAGGTCACCATCAAGGTAGGCTTCCGCTTGGAGTAGCGCAATTCGTTGCGGTCATCGTCACCGCCCGGCAAGCTGATGCTGGCGATGTGGACTGGCAGGCCGATTGTGTGAGCAAAGCAGGCGCAAATGTAGAGTTGAATGCGAGCTCCTCGCGGCCAGGCTCCAATCTCAAAAAGTTCAAAGCCGGCACGACAGCCGCAGACGGACAAGTTAATAAACCAAGGTATCTTTCACAGGCTTGTCCGGTCTTGATATCTCCTAATGCAATCCTGATACGGTGGGTGGTACGCTGATGTCAACATGAAAGCCCCAGCACCCTCAGTCAGCCCCAAGCCGCCCATCGTCACTTGGGCCACCGTGTTTTTGTTGCTTGCGGCAGCTACCGCCGGTGGCTTTCTGCTGGACCACCATATCTCGCTCACCAGCCAAGCCATGTTGTATGTGCTGGTGGTTGTCATTGCGTCCTACACCCTGAGCTTGTTGCCTTCAGTTTTATGCGCTTTGGGCGCTGTCACCGCTTTCAATTTTTTCTTTGTTCCACCGCGCTGGACCTTTGAAGTGGCCAACCAGGAGCATTTAATTGCCCTGTTCACGATGCTTCTTGTGGCTTTGGTCATCAGTCATCTCACTGCAGGGCTTCGGCGAAAAACTGACCTGGCCCGCCTCAACGAGATGCGGGCTCGCCAGCTCCAGGAGTTGGCTACCAACCTTGCCAGCGTAAGCTCGACTGATGAGGTGTCGGTATTGGGGCAAGAAGCCCTTGACGCTGCCTTCGATGGGCCCAACAGCCTGGCACTACTCCAATCAAACGAATCACTGGGGTTTGGGCCAGACCTGGAATCCAGCGTAAAGGATGGTCTTCAGAGCTGCATGCGCGAGGCGGCTGTGCTTGGCCCCGGCACTGGGCGCTGGCCAGGATTGAATGCCTGGTACCTTCCGCTGGGAACCAAGGGTCAGATGAATGGCGCGGTGTGCATCCAAAACGTATCGGCCGCTGACACCGTTGGGCGGGAACACGCCCAGGCTCTTTGTGCCTTGCTCGCACAGACCCTGTGGCGCATTAAGCTGTCCTCAGCGATGATGGCATCGCAAGCCGAAGCCCAGCGACAGCAAGTCCAGAGCACCTTTTTGGCCGCCATTTCCCATGACTTGCGAACCCCTCTGGCCGCTGTCGTTGGCGCAGCGTCCTCGCTGCAAACCCAGCGCAACAAACTCAGCGCTGCGGAACAAGACCGTTTATTGGGCAGCATCGTCAGTGAGGCGTCCTACTTGTCTACGGTCACCGAGAACACATTGCAGCTCGTGCAACTGACCAACGCTTCGCAGAAGCTCAAACGTGACTGGGAATCCATGGAGGAGATCGTGGGCGCAGTGCTGGCGCGTATGCGCTTGCACGACCCTTCCCACCGTATCAAGTCCAAGGTGCCGAATGCATTGCCGTTGATTCAAGCCGACCCGGTATTGCTCGCCCAGCTCATCGGCAACCTGCTGGATAACGCCCTGAAATACAGCAGTGATGCCATTGAGCTGGCAGTCAGTGTCACTTTGGATGAAATGCAGGTGTCGGTCAAAGACCGGGGCGAAGCAATTCCCGCTGAGATGCACAAAGGCATATTCGAACCCTATTCCCGTAATGACCAGTCTGGCCAGCGTGGCGCGGGTTTGGGACTTGCGCTATGCCGGGCAATTGCAACATCACATGGGGGCAGTTTGACTCTCCGAAGGCGCAATGGGGGTGGCAACAGTTTCACTTTCGCCATGCCCATAGATCCGATGCAACCCACGGGTGATCCGTTATGAGTCTGCGCGTGTTGGTGGTGGAGGATGACCGCGAGATACGGGCGATGATGCAGTCGTCACTCTCCGTAGAGGGGTTTGAAGTGCAGACGGCCGTGTCGGTGAGTGAAGCCAGCGCGCTCTTGCGCCATTCCCTGCCCGATGTCATTGTGCTGGACCTGGGTCTGCCTGATGGGGATGGTATTGAGTTGGTTCACGAGGTACGCAAGCACCATTCCATGCCCATTTTGGTCGTGTCGGCCCGCCACCAAGAAGTACAAAAGATACAGCTTCTGGACGCAGGGGCAGACGACTACCTCACCAAACCGTTCAGTGTGAGTGAGTTGCTTGCCCGAATCAGAGTGGCCTTGCGCCACCGAGGTACGGCTCTGGCAGCGGCGGTCACCGTGCACGAGCTGGAGGATTTACGTGTTGACCTGACATTGAGGGTGGTGCAATCCAGGGGCGAAACGCTGCACCTGACCCCAACGGAATTCAAACTTCTCGCCCGCCTGGTTCGCAGTGCGGGTCGCGTGGTGACCCATCGGCAATTGCTGACCGATGTCTGGGGGCCTGAGTTCACGGAGCACACGCACTATCTGCGGCTCTACATGGGGCAACTGCGGGCCAAGATTGAACGTGACCCGGCGGAACCCCGTCATTTGTTGACCGAGACCGGTGTCGGCTATCGCCTGGCAACAGTTTGACATACCGGGTACTTATGCGTTCCTGATGCACGCCCAGCGACAGTGAAGTCTTGTTGACTGTCATTGGGTGAATATGAGCAAAACTGCAAGTCGCGAACGCGTGGCCGCACTCACACTAGGTGCCTTGGGCGTGGTGTACGGAGATATCGGGACCAGCCCGCTGTACACCATGAAGGAAA
Organism: Polaromonas sp.; assembly: GCA_036279755.1. Taxonomy (GTDB): domain Bacteria; phylum Pseudomonadota; class Gammaproteobacteria; order Burkholderiales; family Burkholderiaceae_C; genus Polaromonas. Next base: position 3,343 of record DASUIO010000068.1, read on the forward strand.
TCTTCAGCCCGGCCCTGGGGATTCCGTTGGACGCAATGCACCTCATTGGCGCGGTGTCCGTCATCTTCTGGGGCCTGATGATGGTCGTGACGCTGAAGTACGTGCTCCTCATCCTGCGGGCCGACAACCGGGGAGAAGGCGGCATCATGGCCCTGACGGCGCTGGCCGCCAAAGCGGCTGGCAGCTCTCCGCAGAGACGGCTCATCCTGCTGCTGATTGGCGTATTTGGCGCTGCCCTGTTTTATGGCGACAGCGTCATTACCCCGGCCATCTCCGTGCTCAGCGCGGTAGAGGGCCTGGAGGTGGTGACGCCGGCGTTTAAACCCTATGTGCTGCCCATTTGTGCCGCAGTGCTCATTGGCCTGTTCGCGGTGCAGCGCTTTGGCACGGGGCTGGTGGGCAAGATGTTTGGCCCTGTCATCGTGGTGTGGTTTGGCGTGCTGGCCGTCACCGGAATGATTGAAATCGCGCAGCAGCCCGCCATCCTTGCGGCACTCAATCCCTTGAATGCGTTTGCTTTTTTGAGCGCACAGGGTTGGCACATGTTTGTAGCCGTTGGCGCCATTGTTCTGGCATTTACCGGAGCCGAGGCGCTCTATGCTGATATGGGTCATTTTGGCAAACGGCCCATTCAGTATGCTTGGGTGGGTATGGTGTTGCCTGCGCTGGCCATCAACTACATGGGCCAGGGTGCGCTGCTGATGCGCGACCCGACAGCGCTTGAGAATCCGTTCTATCGCATGTTTCCCTCTGCGTGGCTTATGCCGGCGGTAGTGTTGGCAACCCTCGCCACCGTGATTGCCTCCCAGGCCGTCATCTCGGGGGCCTATTCCCTGACCAAGCAAGCCGTGCAAATGGGGCTGCTGCCGCGCATGCAGGTGCATTACACCTCGGCCAAAGAGGCAGGGCAGATTTACATGCCCGAGGTGAACTGGCTGTTGCTGGCATCGGTGTTGCTGGCGGTGTTTGGATTTGGCAGCTCTTCGGCCATGGCCGCCGCCTATGGCATTGCCGTCACGGTAACGATGCTCATCACCACGCTGTTGACATTCTTTGTTATTCGGCATGGATGGAATTACCCACTGCCCGTAGCGATTGCCGTAACCAGCGTCTTCATGGCTTTGGACCTGTTGCTGGTGGTGTCCTGTTCACTCAAGTTCTTCCAGGGGGGTTGGTTCCCCTTGGTGCTGGGCATCGGCATATTCATCATCATGGCAACCTGGCGGCGTGGCCGCGAACTGCTGATTGAAAGCATTCGTCATGATGACCCAAAGCTGTTGCCCTTTGTCACCGCACTGTCTTCTGACAACGTGCACCGCGTGCCACGAACGGCCGTGTACACAGTAGCCAACCCTGGCACCGTGCCGCAGGCCCTGATGCACAACCTCAAACACAACCAGGTACTGCACGAGCGCAATCTGATTCTCACCGTAGTGTTCCACGATGTGCCGTGGATACCATTTGATGAGCGAGTTGAAGTGCAATCACTTGTGCCGGGATTCTGGAAGGTGCAGGTCAATTACGGCTTCATGAACACACCTGACATCCCAAAGGCGCTGGAACTGTGCCAATCGAAAGGCTTGCCAATCAACCTGTTCGAGACCTCCTATTTCCTGAGTCGCGAAATTGTGGTGCCCACCAGAGGTGCAGGTATGGCACATTGGCGGGAGGCCCTGTTTGCTCTCATGTCTCGCAACGCCGGGAGTGTGGCGGGTTTCTTTCGACTGCCCAATAATTGCGTGATTGAGCTGGGTACACGGGTTCAAATCTAAATCCAAGACCGAATTTCAGTCACTCGCCCTGCAAGACGTCAACGGACGCAAGGGGTCGATTTCTGCCCATCGGGTGGTGTAGCCCGGCGCCCGGCGATGACGCGCCCTTGAAGAAGGAAAAGCGCCAAGGTGCGATACTTGAATCAATGCGGTTGAATTTCCTATCCGCAGTTTCCTATCCGTCGTTTGAATTTTCTATCCGTAACATTCTGGCGCCGCGAGCGTTAGCCCTGACATGAAAGCAATC
>DASUIO010000069.1:0-2279 GCA_036279755.1 Polaromonas sp.
GTCGGCATAGGTGCCAGCGCCAATCACGGGCGTATCGCCGACCCGGCCGGGCCGCTTGTTGGTCATTCCGCCCGTGGACGTGGCAGCGGCCAGGTTGCCTTGGGCGTCCAGCGCCACGGCACCGACCGTGCCCATTTTGCGATCTTCATCCAGTGGCGCGCCGCTGCTTGCCGGGCTGCGGAAAGTCAGCGCCGCACTGTCGTGGTCCAGAACAGTTTTGTAGTTGGAAAGCGCGCGCTGCAGTTGCTGGCGGCGGGCTTCGGTCGAAAAGTAGTCGGAGGACACCATTTCCAGTCCGTGTTCTTGTGCAAAGGCCTCGGCGCCGGCGCCAACCAGCAATACATGCTCGCTATGTTCCATCACGGCGCGGGCAGCGCGCACGGGTCGACGTATGCGGCTCACGCAAGCGACTGCACCGGCGCGCAGGGTGGCGCCATCCATCACGGCGGCGTCCAACTCGTGGGTCTCGTCGTGGGTGAACACCGCGCCATGTCCGGCATTGAAGAGCGGGCAGTCTTCAAGCAGGTCCACCGCCAAGCTGACCGCGTCAAGCGCGCTACCCCCTTCGTCCAGGACTTTCTGGCCAGCCAGCAGGATATTTTGCAGGGCGGTGTGATAGGCGACATGCTGTTCGGTGCTGATGTCGCTACGGCTCATGGTGCCTGCGCCGCCGTGGATGGCAATGAGGGGAACGGGCTTGGACGGTGTCACTTGGGGGCCTTTGACAATTTCGAATTAGCCCGGGCCTTGCGGGGCACAGGCGCTGCGGCATCTGCCACGGGGCGCAGTCGTCCGGGGTGGTTGCCGTGCATCCAGGGCAGCACCGACTCGGCCAGCTGCGTCGCCGCCTTGAGCGAGCCCTTGGCGCGGTGGGCGACAGCGCTGCACAGGGCCTCGATCAGCGCCAGGGCACAGGCCTCGGAGTTGGCAAAGTACTGGCTATCGGTGTGGGCGTAGAGCGAGACAGTGGCCAACGGTGCCAGCGGCGAAGTTACGCGATCGGTCAGCGCCAGCACCGGTACGCCGGCTTCGCGCGCGCGGCGCGCCAGAAAAACGGTGTCAGCGAAATAGCGCGGGTAGGCGATGGCGATCAACAGGTCCGTGGGCTGCAGGCGCGTCAGGACGCGCGCGCCGAAGGATGAGCTCTCGATGCTTGCCAGCAACTGGACGTTGTCGCAGTAGGGGTCCAGGCAGCGCTGTAGCAGCCCGCCCAGCCAGCTGCTGCTGCCAAAGCCAATGATGTAGATGCGCCGCGCGTTCAGAATGGCGTCCACCGCCTGCTCGCAGCTGTGGGCATCGAGCGACCGCCGCGTCAGGTCGATGTTGCGCTGGCTTTCCGCCAGGGCGGTCGCAAATACATCGGCCACCGTGGCGGGGTGTTCGAGTTTGCTGCGCAGCTTTTCGACCGGAGCCAGCGTGGTTTCAAACCCCAGCACCAGCGCCGCGCGGAACTGCGGATAGCCGTCAAATTCCAGCGCCCGGGCAAACCGGTTGGCGGTGGCCACCGAGACCCCTACCGTGGCGGCCAGCTCGTCGATCGGCATGGTCGCGGCCTGCAAGGGGTGGGCAAGCACATAGTCGGCCATCTCCCGGTGCGAGCGTGTCAGCGTCGGCAATACACGCCCAATGCGCTGCGCCATCGACGGGTTGCCAGGAAATGTTGCCATCAGGGTTCAGGAGGTGAAACGAAAATGTATATAAATTTACAAAACAACAAATGATAACGAAATTATTGATCATTTCAAGTAGGTATCAACCCCATGCTTGGCTGTCTGGCGATGGGGCTGTCAACGCTCGATGTACAGGCTTCAGATATCAGCGCCTGGAATATCGTCTGCCCAGTGCATGTCTGCACCAGCGAATAAATCACCGCGCCGGCATGAGCACGCCACCATTCATCACACATTCATCATCTGAAGCGCAGATCGATCTTGTAGGCCGGTGAGATCTGGCCCGATCATGGCGCCGCCGGTCTTCGAGCGCACGAGTTCCCGCATGCGAAAATTCATAAACCTCGAAACGGCAGTTGACCGCTTGGCGACCTTGGTAAATCCGCATGAATTTCAGCTTTTTCTCATTCAGTGACGTTCACCTTTTGGATAAGGGCGCGTCCAACTGCCATATCGAGGTTCAATGAAACACTATGACATCATCATCTTTGGTGCCGGAATCGCCGGTGCATCGCTGGCCTGGCGCCTGGCCGGGCAACGCAGCGTGCTGCTGCTCGAGCGCGAGGCCCAGCCCGGCTATCACTCGACCGGCCGCTCAGCCGCCATGTT
>DASUIO010000070.1:0-8471 GCA_036279755.1 Polaromonas sp.
AATACTGACTGATCTTGAACAAAAAATGCTGGCGCATGCCGACAAGCTGGAGTTTGAGCAGGCCGCCGAGCTGCGCAATCAGATGTCGGCGCTGTCCAAGGTGCTGCACCAGCAGTCCATGGAAATCGGCGGCGACAAGGACGTGGACATACTGGCGGTGAAAGTGCAGGGCGGCAAAGCCTGCGTCAACCTGGCGATGGTTCGCGGCGGCCGGCATCTGGGCGACCGGCCTTACTTTCCGACGCATGTCGAACACGCCACCGATGTGGCCGCGCTGGATGCGGAGCTTGATGCGCCTGCTGATCAGCCGCGCGAGAAATCATTGGAGGCTCTAATCCTCGAAGCCTTTATTGCGCAGCACTACATTGACGTGCCCGTGCCGCCCACGCTGGTGTGCAGTGAGCCGGTGGATAAGGAACTGATCGATGCACTGGCCGCTCAGGCTGGCAACCGCGTCACAGTGATTCACCAGCCGCATGAGCAGCGCCGTATCTGGCTGGAGATGGTGCAGAAAAATGCCGGTCTCCAGCTGGCGCGCCTGCTGGCCGAGCAGGGTTCGCAGCAGGCCCGCACCCGTGCGCTGGCGGAAGCGCTGGAACTGCCGCTGGACAACCTGGACGCCTTGCGCATTGAGTGTTTTGACATCTCGCACACGGCCGGTGAATCGACCCAGGCGTCCTGCGTCGTCTTTGCCGGGCACAAGATGCAAAACAGTGAATATCGCCGCTACAACATCGAGGGCATTACCCCGGGTGACGACTACGCGGCCATGCGGCAGGTGCTGACGCGCCGCTATACCAAGCTGGTCGAAGCCGCGCGTAACGGTGAGGCCAAGTTGCCGGATTTGGTGCTGGTGGATGGCGGCAAGGGGCAGGTGTCCATGGCTAGAGAGGTGTTCGCAGAGCTGGGTCTGGATCTGGGGCTGATTGCCGGTGTCGAAAAAGGCGAGGGCCGCAAGGTCGGCCTGGAGGAGTTGGTGTTTGCCGATGGGCGCGACAAGGTGTACCTGGGCCGCGATTCAGCCGCGTTGATGCTGATCGCGCAAATCAGGGATGAAGCGCACCGCTTCGCCATCACCGGCATGCGCGCCAAACGTGCCAAGGTCCGGGTGGGCGGCAGCAAGCTCGAAGATATTGCCGGGATTGGCCCCAAGCGTCGCGCCAGCCTGCTGCAGCGCTTTGGCGGCATTCGCGGCATTGCGTCCGCCAGCGCCGAAGATATCGCGATGGTGGATGGCATTTCGAAAGACCTTGCCGAAGAAATTTACCGCGCCTTGCATTAAAGACCTTATCCAGACGTTTTTGCGCAACGAAGTTCAGTATTTTGGCCGGCTCTGTCCACCCCTGTCAGTAGGGCGTTCAATGCGCATGCCAAAATCGGGTCATGTTTCTGACTATCCCCACCCTCATGACCTGGACCCGCATCGTTGCGATTCCGTTGATTGTGGGCGTGTTTTACTTGAACATACCCGCGGCAGAGCGCAATCTGATCGCCACGGCAATGTTTGTTGTTTTCGCCGCCACCGACTGGCTGGACGGCTTTCTGGCGCGCAAGCTTAACCAGACGTCCGCCTTCGGCGCTTTCCTCGATCCGGTGGCCGACAAGTTTCTCGTTTGCGCTTCCTTGCTGGTGCTGGTGCATTTGCAGCGTGCTGATGTGTTTGTGGCGCTCATCATCATTGGCCGCGAGATTGCGATTTCAGCCCTGCGCGAATGGATGGCCCAGATCGGCGCCTCCAGGAGTGTGGCCGTGCATATGCTGGGCAAGGTCAAAACCACGGTGCAGATGATTGCGATTCCTTTCCTGCTGTTTGACGGCAGGCTGTTCGGTGTGATCAACACCCATGTCTGGGGAACCTGGCTGATCTGGGTATCTGCCATCCTGACGGTCTGGTCGATGATTTACTACCTGCAAAAAGCCATTCCGGAAATTCGCGCGCGGGCCAAGTGAATCTTTCCTGAAGTAGGCGGTTCTTGAGTTCCACGTCCTCCCTCGGCGCCGCTGTCCCTGCCATCGTTCGGGCCATGCCGGCTGTGTTCGTGCTGATCTGGAGTACTGGCTTTATCGTTGCCAAATTCGGCTTGCCTTACGCGCCGCCGCTGACCTTTCTGGTGATCCGCTATGTCCTGTCCATCGTCTGCTTCCTGATCTGGATCAGGCTGGCCCGCGCGCCGTGGCCACGTGTGCCCCGGCAGTGGCTCCATCTGGCGGTGGCCGGGCTGCTGATGCATGCCGCTTATCTGGGCGGTGTCTGGGTGGCGGTCAAAGGCGGGATGGGCTCGGGCCTGGCGGCACTGATTGTGGGTTTGCAGCCCGTGTTGACGGCGCTATGGATCTCGGGGACGGGATCAGCGCGAGCGCAAACCGGGGTCACGTCGCGGCAGTGGAGGGGTCTGGTGTTGGGCCTGGGCGGCTTGCTGCTGGTGGTGTCGCGCAAGTTCGGCGCCGATAGCGAAGCAACTGTGTTCACGATGACATGCGCGGTTTTTGCGCTGATCGGCATCACCGCAGGCACGCTCTACCAAAAGCGGTTTATGAAACCCACCGACGTGCGCACCGCCAACGTGATCCAGCTGAGCGCGGCTTTGCTGGTGACCCTTCCGCTGGCTTTGTTTGAAACCGAGACAATTGTGTGGAACGGTGAATTTCTAGGTGCCATGGCCTGGTCGGTGCTCGCGCTTACACTGGGGGGCAGCTCGCTGCTTTACCTGCTGATTCAGCGCGGCGCGGCCACCTCGGTGACCAGCTTGCTCTACCTTGTGCCGCCCACAACAGCACTGATGGCGTGGGCGCTGTTTGGCGAATCCATAACCATGACCACCGTCGTGGGAACGGTACTCACGGCGCTGGGCGTGAGCCTCGTGGTGCGGCCAGTGAAGCCGCAGGCTGCGTAGTTTTCCAGGGTGCGCCCTGGAACTGTGCGAGCAAAAAATCGATGAGCAGGCGGATACGCCGGGGCGAATCCCTGCGGTACGGTGCCAGCCAGTGAATATCGGCATCGGCCATGGCGTAGCCTGGCAGCACGCGAACTAGCTGGCCTGAAGCCAGTTGGGGCGCAATATCCCATAGGCTGCGTAGCATGATGCCGCGGCCTTCTACACACCAGTCGCGCACCAACTCCCCCGAGTTGCTCGACAGCGGCCCATGAACCCGCACCCGCACGGGTGTTTTGTCCCGGTCTTTGTGCAAGGTCCATGCATCAAAGCGCTGACCAGCCGCATTGCCGTTTTCACGCACGATCAGGCAGGAATGATCTTGCAAGGCCTCGATGCTTGACGGTGTACCGTGCTGCTTGATGTAGCGGGGCGAGGCCGCCAGGACGCGCTGGTTGCGCGCCAGCCGGCGCGAAACCCATTGCGCCGCCTGCCGGCCCTGCACAGACCATAGCCAGATGGCGCCGTCAAATCCGTCGAGCGCGAGATCGGGTAATTGTTCGGTGAGTTGTAGCTGGATATCGATGCGCGGGTAGCGTTCCTGAAAGCTTGCCAGAGCTGGCCCCAGCCACAAGCGCCCGAAGCCAAAGGTTGCCGCCAGCCGGATCAAGCCCGTGGGCTCCGCCTTGCGCTCCTGGAGCTCGGCTTCAAGCGCCGTAAAGCCCTGCAGCAATACGAGCGCGCGTTCGCACACGGTTTCGCCTTCGGCTGTCGGGCTGACGCGCCGGGTGGTGCGCTGAAACAAGCGCTGGCCCAGCCGTGCTTCCAGTGCGGCGAGCCGCTTGGTCACGACAGGCGGCGCCACGTCGAGGCTGAGTGCGGCAGCAGTCAGACTGCCGTGGTCGCGCACGGCCAGTACAAGTTCCAGGTCGCTGCGTTCCATTCATGCCCTTAAAGAAATAATCAATTGCCGGATTATTGCTTGAATCAAGCTCGCCATTGAGACAGAATCTATCGTGAGACGAAACAAAACGAGTAAACCCTGTTGCTGCAATTATTTGATGTCCCAAGCGCAAGCGCGGCAGTACTTGAAGTCCCTGGTCAGGCAAGAATATCCCCGCTGGGAAAAAACTGATCGCTCAAAAGGAATCAGGGCAGATTGATGTTTGAAGGTTTTGCGTCATGTGATGTGGCATGCGCCGGCCGCGCTGAGCGAGTACGAGCGCTGTGCGCAGATGATGGGCACGGGTATGAGCATCTGCGAGGATTACCGGGCGTCCGCTACGATTGACCTGGTACACGACCACATCGATGTGGCCGCGGGGCTTCAACTGGCGCAGCCGCTGCGTGCGCTCTGGAGTGAGCATGGCGCGGTCGGCCAATGTTTCGACGTGCTTCGTCTCTGGCGGGAACATGCCAGCGACGTGTCGGGGCGCAGCCTGCCCTGTGGAGATGAAATTGCCGAAGAAACGCCAGCGCTGCTGCTGGCGGAAACTCTGAATTTTTTCAAAACTTGAATCAAAGGACCAACATGAGCAAGAACATCGGAAAAAAAAGAATTGCAGTCATAGCGGGTGACGGGATTGGCAAGGAAGTGATGCCTGAGGGCATTCGCGTACTGGAGGCGGCCGCCGTCAAATTCGGGATTGATCTGCAGTTCGATCATTTCGATTTTTCCAGCTGGGACTATTTTGAAAAGCACGGCAAGATGATGCCGGACAACTGGAAGGACCAGATCGGCGGACATGACGCAATTTATTTTGGCGCCGTGGGCTGGCCCGAAAAAATCGCTGACCATGTTTCCTTGTGGGGTTCGCTGGTGCTGTTCAGGCGCGAGTTTGACCAGTACATCAACTTGCGGCCCGCGCGGCTGATGCCCGGCGTCATTGCGCCGGTGGTCAGGCGCGATGGCAGCCCGCGCCAGCCCGGTGAGATCGATTTTTACATCGTCCGTGAAAATACCGAGGGCGAGTACTCCAGCATTGGCGGCAAGGCCTTTCCTGGAACCGATCGTGAGTTTGTACTGCAGGAGTCGGTGTTCACCCGTATCGGCGTGGACCGCGTGCTCAAGTTTGCGTTTGAGCTGGCGCAGTCCCGGCCCAAAAAACACCTGACCAGTGCGACCAAGTCCAATGGCATTTCAATCTCCATGCCGTATTGGGACGAACGTGTGGTCGAGATGGCCAAAAACTATCCGGCAATCCAGCTGGATAAATTCCATATTGATATCCTGACGGCGCATTTTGTAATGCGCCCGGATTTCTTCGACGTCGTGGTGGCCAGCAATCTGTTCGGCGACATCCTGAGCGATCTGGGCCCCGCCTGCACCGGAACCATTGGTATTGCGCCCAGCGCCAGCCTCAATCCGGAGCGCAAGTTTCCCTCCCTGTTCGAGCCGGTGCATGGATCGGCACCGGATATTGCGGGGCGCAATATTGCCAACCCCATCGGCCAGATCTGGTGCGGAGCCATGATGCTGGAATTTTTGGGGCACAAGGACGCGCACGACGGCATTGTTGCCGCCATTGAAAAAGTATTGGCTCCCCAGAGTGGTGCGCCGCGTACGCCTGATCTGGGCGGTCAGGCCGGCACAGTAGATGTCGGTAAGGCCATTGCCGCGGCTCTAACCGAGGGGTAAGAGCTGTTTTTTGTCAAGCATGAAAACACCAGATCATGCTTGCGATTAAGTGGCGAATGCGTAAAGAAAAGGGACTAGAATCAGGCCCCGCACGTTGCAAGAACTTGATGCTGTATTGACAGGTTAGTAGTCCATGGCTCTAATTGGAATCAGCAGGAATCCTTCACATGCCGCTCCCGCTGATACCTCTACAACAGGGTCCCGGGAGATATTTTTTAGAGACAAACAGATTAACTTATCAATCAACGAGGGGCTCCTTGTGAACAAGACTGAACTGATCGAGCACATTGCCAAAAATGCTGATATTTCCAAAGCTGCCGCAACGCGTGCGCTGGAGTCGACTATTGGCGCTGTGAAAGCAACCCTTAAAAAAGGAGGCTCTGTGTCTCTGGTGGGTTTTGGTACTTTTGCTGTGGGTAAACGCGCTGCCCGGACGGGCCGTAACCCGCGCACCGGCGATGCGATTAAAATCAAGGCTGCCAAGGTTCCGAAGTTTCGTCCGGGCAAAGCGCTCAAGGATGCTTTGAACTGATCGGGAAGGTTAAAGTGGGGTGCTTAGCTCAGTTGGTAGAGCAGCGCCCTTACACGGCGTAGGTCGGCGGTTCGAGCCCGTCAGCACCCACCACCCACTGAAAAAAGGCGAACATGGTTCGCCTTTTTTATTGTTCCGCCCATGAGGCAGTTGTACAGGAATTACGAGATGTTTGATTTCATTCGCAAGCACACCAAAGTCACGATGGCGTTGCTGTTTTTGCTGATTGTTCCGTCATTTATATTGTTGGGCGTTAATCGCGACAACAGCTCAAGGGACCAGGGCGTGGTAGTTGCCAAAGTCGATGGCAAGGAGATCGTCCGGTCCGAGTGGGATCGGGCACACCAGAATGAAATTGACAGGTTGCGGGCCTCCATGCCGTCGCTCGACGTCAAGCTGCTGGATTCGCCGGAAGCGCGTTATGCTACGCTCGAGCGTCTGGTCCGTGATCGCGTGATCGCCGCTGCGGCGGACAAGTTCAAGCTTTCCACCAGTGACCAGCGCCTGGCGCACGAGTTGCAGCAAAATCCTGAGATCGCGTCATTGCGGCGGCCTGATGGCACGCTCGACATGGAACGCTATCGCCAACTGCTGGGCAGCCAGGGTATGAGTCCTGAAATGTTTGAAGCCAATGTGCGTGCCGATCTGTCGAACCGTCAAGTCTTGGTTGGCATAGGTGCCAGCGGGTTCGCTTCCAACTCAGCCGCCGACCTGGCACTTAACGCTTATTTCGAAAAACGCGAAATTCAGCTGGCCCGTTTCAACGCCGCCGATTTCGCAGTCAAGCTAAACCCGACGGATGCCGACCTCGAACAGTTTTACAAAGCCAACGAAAAACTTTTCCAGGCGCCCGAGCAGGCAAGCATCGAGTATGTGCTGCTCGATCTCGATGCCGTCAAGAAAAACATCACCGTCAATGAAACGGACCTCAAAACCTATTACGAGCAGAACGCCCAGCGACTGAGTGGTGCTGAAGAACGCCGTGCCAGCCATATCCTGATTGCCTCGCCCAAGACGGCGCCAGCAACTGAGCGTGAAAAGGCCAAGGCCAAAGCCGAGGAACTGCTCGCCGTCGTCAAAAAATCCCCGGATACGTTTGCCGATGTCGCACGCAAGAACTCACAGGACCCTGGCTCCGCCCCCAACGGCGGCGACCTCGATTTCTTTGCCCGAGGCGCCATGGTCAAGCCTTTTGAGGATGCGGCTTTCTCGATGAACAAAGGTGCCATCAGCGGCGTGGTGGAGTCCGACTTTGGCTACCACATCATCAAACTGACCGACATCAAGGTGCCCAAGCAGCGCAGTTTTGGGGAAATGAGGCCCGAGTTGGAAGCTGATTTGAAGAAGCAGCAAGCCCAGAAGAAATTTTCTGAAACGGCTGAGGCGTTTACCAATGGTGTGTACGAGCAGTCGGATAGCCTAAAGTCGGTTGCCGATCGGCTGAAGCTGGAAATCAAATCGGCCAGCCATGTGACGCGCCAGCCTTCAGCGGGTGCCACGGGCGTGCTGGCCAGTCCAAAATTCCTCGCTGCGCTGTTTGCACCCGATGCGATCGAGAAAAAACGTAACACCGAAGCGGTTGAGATAGCGCCCAGCCAATTGGCTTCGGGCCGCATCATCGAGTACGCCCCCGCACATACCCAGCCTTTTGCCGAAGTGAAAGACATCGTGCGCCAGCGCTGGTTGGCCCAGCGCGGCGCGGAAGAAGCGCGCAAGGAGGGCATCGCCAAGCTGGCGGCCTGGAAGACTGCGCCAGCTTCAGCAACGTTGTCTTCTCCGGTGCTGGTGTCGCGTGATCAGACACAGAAACTCCCACCGCAGGTCGTTGATGCTGCGCTGCGCGTCGATGCGAGCGCCTTGCCCGCTTTTTCAGGGGTTGATCTGGGCGCCCAGGGCTACGCCATCGTCAAGGTCGGCAAGGTGATGCCTCGCGATGCGCGGGACGAAGCCACCGCCAAACAGGAGCGCAACCAGTACACCCAGTGGTGGACGTCCGCCGAAAATATGGCGTATTACAACAGCCTGAAAGAACGTTTCAAGGCAGAAATTCTGGTGGCCAGACCGGTCGGCGGAAAGGCCAATGCAGACGAAGGCGCAACGCAATAAACTGCAGCGGCTTTACGGCTATAATTCACTTCTCCGGTGGCTGTAGCTCAGTTGGTAGAGTCCAGGATTGTGATTCCTGTTGTCGTGGGTTCGAGCCCCATCAGCCACCCCAAGTACAGTAAAGAAAGCCTGCTATCAATTAGATAGTGGGCTTTTTTATGTTTGAACCCATGTAGCCACCATGTAGCCAGCGGTACAGGATTTTGTACCGGTAACATTAGCAAATGCCGGTTCTGCTATATACGGAAATGCCACAATCGTTGCCCGAATTGCTACTAACTACCCAGCGAAAGCTAGGCCGTCATCGAGTGTCTCGTGATTA
>DASUIO010000071.1:0-3668 GCA_036279755.1 Polaromonas sp.
CTGCGCATTGCCAAGATCGTCAATTGCGAGGCCGTGGAAGGCTCGACCAAGCTGCTGCGCCTGACGCTCGATGCGGGTGAAGGCAGGATGCGCAATGTCTTCAGCGGCATCGCCAGCGCCTACCAACCCGAGCAACTGATCGGCAAGCACACCGTGCTGGTGGCCAATCTGGCGCCGCGCAAGATGAAGTTTGGCGTCAGCGAAGGCATGGTGCTGGCCGCCAGCCACGCCGACGAAAAAGCCCAACCCGGCATTTATGTACTGGAGCCCTTGCCGGGCGCGACGCCGGGCATGCGTATTCGTTAAACCCTGGAAGCGTCAGTTGACAGCTTGAGCCTGCATCGTCGGGATACTTTATTGCAAGTTCAGGTCGACTCTGCTGCAGACCCGGTAAAATCATTCCACAACACGTATTAGGCAGTTCAAACTCATGTCCTTTTTTCGCCGCCCCGACTACACCTCCGAAATCACCCAATTCATAGACCAGCTCAAGGCGAACAGGCCTACGCTGGACGCCGAGCAGCGGGCGGGTCGCGCCTTGCTGTGGGACAAAAACCTGAATCTGGCCGACCAGGCGGAATACCATGAAGCTCAAGTGCCACAACAGCCCTATGTGTACGGCACGAGCAGCCATCCCAACGGCAAATAAAAGCCAAAACAACCTATAGCCCATGGTAGACGGGCGCAAGAAGCTATATTTTTTATAGCAATTTACCCTGAGCCACTTTGGCCGCAGCTGCTGCTTCATGCCCCCAATTTCCTCACCGCCGCCCCTTCAGGAGCTGCCGCCAGCAGCCGCGCAAGACCTGCCTGCGGTGATTGACCAGGTCGCACTGGCGCGCCTCTATGGCGAGCCGCTGTTTGCCATGCCGCACGACCTGTACATCCCGCCGGACGCGCTGCAGGTGTTTCTGGAGGCGTTTGAAGGTCCGCTGGACTTGCTGCTCTACCTGATCCGCAAGCAGAACTTCAACATTCTTGACATCCCGATGGCGGCGGTCACGCGTCAGTACCTCACGTATGTGGACGAAATCCGCGCCACCAATCTGGAGTTGGCGGCCGAGTACCTGCTGATGGCCGCCATGCTGATTGAGATCAAGTCGCGCATGCTGCTGCCGCCCCGAAAGACAGCAGAAGGCCGGGAGGCAGAAGACCCCAGGGCCGAGCTGGTGCGCCGCCTGCTCGAATACGAGCAGATCAAACTGGCCGCCCACAGGCTTAATGAAGTGCCTCAATTTGGTCGCGATTTCCTGCGCGCGCAGGTCTATGTGGAGCAGGCGCTGGCACCGCGCTTTCCCGATGTGACGGTGGTCGATCTGCAGGACGCCTGGCGTGACATTATCAAGCGCGCCAAGCTGGTCCAGCACCATGTCATCAGCCGCGAGGAACTCTCGGTGCGCGAGCACATGAGCATCGTGTTGCGTCGGCTGCAAGGCCGCAAGTTTCTGGAATTTGAGGACTTGTTCGACACCACGCGCGGCGTGCCGGTGCTGGTGGTTACTTTTATCGCGCTGCTTGAATTGACCAAGGAAGGCCTGCTGGACATCACGCAAGCCGAAGCCTATGCTCCTATCTACGTGCGCCTGGCCTATACACCCAACTGAACTTTTGATCGGGTCCCCATGAACCGCTCGGCCGCCTCAATGCAACATGATTTTGACGTGATCATCATCGGCAGTGGACTGGCAGGCCTGACGGCTGCACTGCTGCTGGCCCCCAGCCGACGCGTGGCAGTGCTGACCAAGCGCGAACTCAGCGACGGCGCCAGCAGCTGGGCCCAGGGCGGCATGGCCGCTGTACTGGCTGGAGGCGACACGCTGGAGCAGCATATGAACGACACCCTGATTGCTGGCGCCGGCCTGTGCGATCTGGCGGCCACCCGCGCCGTGGTCGAGGGCGCGCCCCACGCGATTGCCTGGCTGCGATCGCTTGGCGTGGCTTTTTCAGAGGACAGCGAGCACCCGGGCGAGTTGCACCTCACGCGCGAAGGCGGCCACAGCCAGCGCCGTATTGCGCACGCCGCCGATGCCACCGGCGCTGTCGTGCAGAGCACCCTGATCGACCAGGTGCGCCGCTCGCCCAACATCACGGTGTTTGAGCATCACATGCTGGTGGACCTGATCACAGACCGCCAGCTCAAGCGCCCGGGCAACCAATGCCACGGCGCCCATGTGCTGGATGTGAACACCGACGCAGTCGTCACCTTCAGCGCCAGCCACACCCTATTGGCCACCGGCGGTGCAGGCAAGGTCTACCTGTACTCGACCAACCCGGACACCGCCACCGGCGACGGCATTGCCGCGGCTTGGCGCGCGGGCTGCCGTGTCAGCAACATGGAGTTCATCCAGTTCCACCCGACCTGCCTGTACCACCCTCACGCCAAATCATTTTTAATCAGCGAGGCGGTACGCGGTGAAGGCGGACGGCTGCTGCTTCCCGCCTCGGCCGGGGGCACGCGCTTCATGCTTGAGCACGATGCACGCGCCGAGTTGGCGCCGCGCGATGTCGTGGCGCGCGCGATTGATTTTGAAATGAAAAAGCACGGCCTGGACTGCGTGTACCTGGACATCTCCCACCAGAGCCCGGCTTTTTTGCACGAGCATTTCCCCAACATCCTGCAACGCTGCCTGGAGCTGGGCATCGACATTACAAAACAGCCCATTCCGGTGGTGCCGGCCGCGCACTATACCTGCGGCGGTGTGCTGACCGATCTGGCCGGGCGCACGGATATAGCGGGCCTGCATGCGATTGGCGAAACCGCCTGCACCGGCCTGCATGGCGCCAACCGCCTGGCCAGCAATTCGCTGGTCGAATGCGTGGTGCTGGCCCGCGCGGCAGCCCAGGCCATAGAAGCTGAGGAAACCGGCGAGCCCAGCCATGTCATTGAATTGCCCGCCTGGGACGAAAGCCAGGTCACCGATGCCGACGAGGCCGTGGTGATCTCGCATAATTGGGACGAGCTGCGCCGCTTCATGTGGAACTACGTGGGCATTGTGCGCACCACCAAGCGACTGGAACGGGCGGCGCACCGAATCACGCTGCTGCACTCGGAAATCCAGGAGTTTTATGCCAATTTCCGCGTGTCACGCGACTTGCTGGAGCTGCGCAACCTGCTGCAGGTGGCAGACCTGATCGTGCGTTCGGCGCATAGCCGGCATGAAAGCCGCGGCCTGCACTTCAGCCGCGACTACCCCGAGCTGGCCGAACGCGCCGTGCCCACGGTACTGGTGCCTACACTGGGCAGAGGCAGCACCCATAGCATGAGCGAGATTAACGCTCCCATGCTCGGAGCAACTATCACCGGGGTCTCCGCCAGCGACTGGTGATGTGAGTGGAGGCACCAAGAGTCAATAACTGATGCTGAGCGAATCGGCATCAATATGCACGACCGGCTTGGCCAGCGCTGCACTGGCCGCGCGGGCAAACTCCTGCGCCCACTTGGTCTCCGCAAACACGGCCGGACCAGCAGCCTGCGCCACCACCACGACCTTGTCAGCCATCAGCAGCTTGCCGGTGGGCCGCAGCGGCTCGCAACCCATCTGGGTGAACTGCTCATCGAGCCACTTGCGCGCCACATCGTGCGGCATGGGCGACAAGTCATTGAGGTCGATTCGCACGGGTGGACTGTCTCGAAACGTCACGGTGACTTCGCTGCGCATGGCTTGCTC
>DASUIO010000072.1:0-2275 GCA_036279755.1 Polaromonas sp.
TCGGCCACCTGCCGGGGGCTCGCTCGACGCCGGGTGGCCAACTGGTGCAGGAGACCGACCACTTCGCCAGCGTGCGCGGTGCGCGCCTGGTCCTGGCCGACGACGACGGCGTGCGCGCCAACATGAGCGCTTCCTGGCTGGCACAGATGGGCTGGGAGGTGCATGTGCTGGACGGCCTGCGCGCCACCGAGTTCAGCGAGAAGGGCGGCTGGTCGGCACCGGTGCCGCCGGCACCTCAGGCCGAGGACATCGCGCCGCAGGCCCTGCAGGCCTGGCTGGCGTCGGGCGATACCGTGCTGCTGGACTTCACCACCAGCGCCAACTACGTCAAGCGCCACATCCCCGGCGCCTGGTGGGCGCTGCGCGCGCAATTGCCGGCAGCGCTGGAACAGCTGCCGGTGGCGGCGCGCTACGTGGTCACTTGCGGCAGCAGCCTGCTGGCGCGCTACGCGGTGGACGAGCTGCGCGAACTGACCGGCAAGCCGGTGTTCGTCCTCGCCGGCGGCACCGCGGTGTGGATTGCCGCCGGCCTGCCGCTGGAGGAGGGTGAGACGGCTCTGACGGTGCCGCGCAGCGACCGCTACCGCCGTCCCTACGAGGGCACCGACAACCCGCGCGAGGCCATGCAGGCCTACCTGGACTGGGAGTTCGGCCTGGTCGAACAGCTCGGCCGCGACGGCACCCATGGCTTCTTCGTGATCTGAGCCATCCGCCCGAGGCGAGCACTGCCGGCCCGGGTGGCCGGCGCTGCTCCGCTGTCGTGCGTATTTGCATGGCCCTTGACCGTCAATGGCAGACCACCGACCAGTCCATTGCCGCCGTGCTAACCGGCGGAAGTAATGGCTGGCAGAGAACGGCCAGTGCTCATCCGAGCGGGGCATTTCCCAACACAGGGGGCAGTTTCACGTGCGGGCGCAAGCACGGCCCTGGTTGCGTGGGAGGCCATGATTTCCACGAAGTCGTGGTCATGAAAAATTCACAGTTATCTGCGATAAGTCGGCAGTTTTACTCAAGATGAATTTTGGCTGGCCTTGGGATCGCCTTCCCTTGCAGAATCGGCCAAAAAAATTAGGAAGTACCATGCGCTCCAGCCTTTTCGCGGCTTCTCTGCTGCTTGCTCTCACCTCTCCTCCGACCATGGCCGGCGACATCGCCTGCAAGGTAGCTGGTGTGCACGGTGGTGACACCTTCACCTGCCTCGACTCGAGCAAGAAACAGCTCACAGTGCGGCTGGCCGAGATCGACACACCCGAGTCAGCGCAGCCCTACGCGATCCAATCCAGGCAGGTGCTCAGTGACCTGATATCCGCGAAGAAAGTCACTCTGCGGGTGCAAGACACCGATCGGGATGGCCGTACGGTTGCGCGTGTCTACGTTGGCAATACCAATGTGAATGCGCAGATGGTTCGCCGGGGTGCCGCTTGGGTTTTCCGCCAGTTCAGCAAGGACAAGGCACTGATCCACCTGGAGGATCAAGCTCGGGCAGCGAAGCGTGGCCTGTGGTCCCTTCCGGAGTCCGAACGCATGCCCCCGTGGGAGTGGCGCCAGGCTGGCAGTGATCAGCGCGAGGAATCAGGCGAGTCGGCCAATCTGCTGGCTTCGCGCAGCTCAAACAGCGAAAGCTCGCTCGCTGGCGGTGCCGGGAGCTCCAGCTTCAGTTGCGATACGCACAAGCGATGCAGCGAGATCAGTAGCTGCGAAGAGGCCAACTTCCAGCAACGGGAGTGTGGCAACAACCTGCTCGACGGCAACCGCGATGGCGTCCCGTGCGACAGCCTGTGCCGGTAACGAATCACTGCACGCAAGGATGAGTCCCGCCTGAGATATGGCGGCCTCAGCCAAACAGCTGTTGGTTTATCTGGTGATACTGGATCTTGGAATTGTTGGATTGACGAGGGGTGTCTTCCAATGGAAGTGGTGGAAATCTTCTGGCTTACATCAATTCAATTTCTGTTGATTTGCTTTCTAGTTAGTCTTTTGTTTTGAGCGATTATTATAAGCTGCCTCATGAGGGGGCCAGTGCTGATCTTTCAGGCGCTAAAACGCCCATTCTACTTCGGCATGAAGGCACATATCGGTGTCGATGACGATTCGGGCCTGGGCACAGCGTGATTGGTACGGCGTGGCGGATGTCACTAGGTTCTGTACGAAAAGTACTGCCGTAGGCACCGCAGCGTGCAAGCCAGCGAGACCATTGCGGCAAAACTTCTTGCCAGCTTGTCGTAGCGAGTGCCGATCCTGCGGCTCTCCTTCAGCCAGCCGAACATCCGCTCGA
>DASUIO010000073.1:0-4385 GCA_036279755.1 Polaromonas sp.
CCTTCAAGCTTGAGCCCGAGTAATTTGGTGGCTTCGACCGCGAACTCCATCGGCAGTTGGCGAAACACGTCCTTGCAAAAACCGTTAATGATCATCGAGACGGCTTCCTCGGCGCCGATGCCGCGCTGTGCGAAATAAAACATCTGGTCCTCGCCAATTTTTGACGTGGACGCTTCGTGTTCAACCTGGGCGCTTGGGTTGCGCACCTGGATGTACGGGAAGGTGTTGGCGCTGCAATGCTCGCCAATCAGCATCGAGTCGCACTGCGAATAGTTGCGGGCGCCATCGGCCTTCGGCATCACCTTCACCAGGCCGCGGTAGCTGTTGCTCGACTGGCCCGCCGAAATGCCTTTGCTGACGATGGTGCTGCGGGTGTTCTTGCCGATGTGGATCATCTTGGTTCCGGTATCGGCCTGCTGGTGGTGGTTGGTCACCGCGACGGAATAAAACTCGCCCACCGAGTTGTCGCCGAGCAGCACGCACGACGGATACTTCCAGGTGATGGCCGATCCGGTTTCCACCTGGGTCCATGAAATGCGCGAGTTGACGCCCCGGCACATGCCGCGCTTGGTGACGAAGTTGTAGATGCCGCCCACGCCGTTTTCGTCGCCCGCGTACCAGTTTTGCACGGTCGAATATTTGATGTCGGCGTTGTCGAGCGCCACCAGCTCAACGACGGCGGCGTGCAGCTGGTTGGTGTCGAACTTGGGCGCGGTGCAGCCTTCGAGGTAAGACACCGATGCGCCTTCCTCGGCCACGATCAGCGTGCGCTCAAACTGCCCGGTGTCCTGGGTGTTGATGCGAAAGTAGGTGGACAGGTCCATCGGGCACTTGACGCCCTTGGGGATGAAGCAGAACGAGCCATCGGTGAACACCGCCGAATTGAGCGCCGCGTAATAGTTGTCGGCCGTCGGCACCACGGTGCCGAGGTATTTTTTCACCAGTTCCGGGTGATTCTGCACCGCCTCGGAGATCGAGCCGAAAATGATGCCGACCTCGGCCAGCTTGGCCTTGTAGGTGGTGGTCACCGAGACACTGTCAAAAATCACGTCGACCGCCACGCCCGCCAGTGCGGCGCGCTCGTGCATCGGCACACCGAGCTTCTCAAAGGTGCGCAGCAACTCGGGATCGACTTCATCCATGCTGCTTAATTTGGCCTTCGGCTTGGGCGCCGAGTAGTAGCTGATCGCCTGAAAATCGATCTTTGGATGCTTGACATTGGCCCACTGTGGCTCGGTCATCGTCAGCCAGTGGCGAAACGCCTTTAGGCGGAATTCGAGCAGCCACTCGGGTTCGTTCTTTTTGGCAGAAATCAGCCGGATGGTGTCTTCACTCAGACCCTTGGCTGCGACATCCGACTCGATGTCGGTGACGAAGCCATGCTTGTAGGGCTGGTTGACGAGGTTTTGCAGCACGGAACTCATGCAGCACCTCCTTTGCCGGCGCCTGCCTTCAGGCTGAAGCTTTCACCGCAGCCGCAGGTGTTGCCGACGTTTGGATTGTTGAACTGGAAGCTCTGCTTGAGCCCTTCGGTGACAAAGTCGAGGCACGCACCGTCGAGGGTGGCGAGGCTTTGCGGGGCTATCACCAGCGTTGCGTCATGGCCTTCAAAGCGTCGCTCGTCGGCACGCAATTCGTCGGCGACCTCATAGGTGTAGGCGAAGCCCGAACAGCCGACGTTCTTGACGCCAACGCGCAGACCAATGCCGCTGCCGCGCTTGGCAATTTGTGAGCGAATCTGCTTTGCAGCCGCTTCAGTCAGTGTGATGGTCATGGTTCAAGTCCTTGTGGATCGTCGAAAGTGAGCATCTTGGGCCTTTTCCCCAGCTTGAAAAGTGGCGTTGAAATTTCATTTTTCGGAACTCTTTTCGTGCTCAAATCTTAAAGGTGTATTAATTCTATACCTTATAGATCGACAGAGTTTGTCAACGCCTTTCCTGTCGTCGGCTCTGGGACGCTGCCGGGACAGACGGCCTGCTTTGGCTGAACCTAAATTTCGGCGGCTTCCACGAGAAACCGCACCCGTTTGATGCCCTGCCATTCATCGGCATCCAGCCGGAAAGCCAGCGTTACGCGCGCGGGCAGCGACTCGGTGCGGCCAAACCAGATGGCGTCCACCGGCTGGCCCTGGTGCTTGAGCTTGAGCGCCAGGTGCCTTTCACCGACCAGCCGCTGCGACACCACCTCGACTTCCTCGCTGAAGGTGGGCGCGGCAAAGCCCTGGCCCCAGACTTCCTTGTGCAGCGTATCGACCAGGTCGGCGCGCCGGTACTCGGGCGCCAGCGGGCCGTCGGTGTCAAGGCGGCGCGTCAGCGTGGCGGCGTCCAGCCACTCGTGGGCGACTTGCT
The DNA here is from genome assembly GCA_036279755.1 of Polaromonas sp. Classification (GTDB taxonomy): domain Bacteria; phylum Pseudomonadota; class Gammaproteobacteria; order Burkholderiales; family Burkholderiaceae_C; genus Polaromonas. The sequence goes on from DASUIO010000073.1 coordinate 2,349, forward strand.
GCAGCGCCTGCTCGAAGGCCTCGAAGTGCTCCTCGGCAATCGTGCAGCCGGCCGCCATGGCATGGCCGCCAAAGCGCAGCAAGACGCCGGGTTGGCGTTTGGCGACCAGGTCCAGCGCATCGCGCAGGTGAAAGCCGGGAATCGAACGGCCCGAGCCTTTGAGTTCGTGCTCCTTGCCCGGCGCCTGGCTGGCGGCAAACACAAAGGTGGGACGGTGCAGCTTGTCCTTGATGCGCGAGGCCACGATGCCGACCACGCCTTCGTGGAATTCCGGGTCAAAAATCGCAATCGCCGGCGGCGGCTCTTCATCCTCGTCAATCATCGCGTCGGCCGCCAGCTGGGCCTGCTCGCGCATGCCCGCTTCAATATCGCGGCGTTCGCGGTTGATGCCGTCGAGCATCTGCGCCAGCTCGTCGGCCCGCGCTGCGTCATCGGTGAGCAGGCACTCAATGCCCAGTGTCATGTCGGCGAGGCGGCCCGCCGCGTTGATGCGCGGACCGATCGCAAAGCCAAAATCAAACGTCGTCGCTACGGCTGCCTTGCGCCCAGCCGCTACGAAAAGGCTGGCAATGCCCGCAGGCAAATGGCCGGCCCGGATGCGCTTGAGCCCCTGCGCCACCAGGCGGCGGTTGTTGGGGTCCAGCTTGACGACATCGGCCACGGTACCTAGCGCGACCAAGGGCAGCAAGGTGTCGAGCTTGGGTTGATCGCTTGCATCGAACATGCCGCGTTGCCGCAATTCGGCGCGCAGGCCCAGGAGCACATAAAACATCACGCCGACACCGGCAATTGATTTGCTCTCAAAACCGCAATCGGGCTGGTTCGGGTTGACGATCACGTCGGCGGCTGGCAGCACCACCTGCCCGTCTTTGAGTGCTGGCAGGTGATGGTCGGTGACCAGCACCTGCAGGCCCAGTGCCTTGGCCCGGGCCACACCGTCGATGCTGGCAATGCCGTTGTCCACGGTCACCAGCAAGTCGGCGCCGCTGGCTTTCACGCGCTCGGCAATCGGCGGGCTCAAGCCATAGCCGTCAATCACCCGGTCGGGCACGAGGTAGCTGACATGCTGCGCGCCCAGCAGCTTCAAGCCCCGCAAAGCCACGGCGCAGGCGGTGGCGCCGTCGCAGTCGTAGTCGGCAACCACGCAGATTTTTTTGCCGGATTCAATCGCGTCGGCCAGCAGTTCTGCGGCTTCCCGGCTTCCGCGCAGCGAGGCGGGCGGCAGCAATTTGGCCAGAGCGTCGTCGAGATCGGCCATCGCGTTCACGCCGCGCGCCGCAAAGAGCTGCGCCAGCAGGGGGTGGATGCCGCCCTGCTGCAGCGCCCAGACGCTGCGCGGTGGCACGTCGCGGATTTGAATTTTCATGGGGTGATGTGGAAGCTTGCGCTCACTATGATTTTTAGAGCTGCTCAAGCACGGTCCATATCGGCTTGGGAGCTAAAAGACTGGAGATTCTGGCAAAAACGCTGGGGCCGCTGGTTTCAAAGGTTTGGGCGTTACGGTCACCACACAGCGTCAGCCGCACCGCCTCGCCCGCACGCTGGCGGGCCAGCAGCTGCGCCACCGGGCCCGCATCCAGCGCGGCCCAGGCTTGGGTGTAATTGGCCCAATCGTCGTTGAAAACCGCCAGGGCCAGGCTGCGCGGAATGCTGATCTTTTCCTTGGCGTTAGCCGCCCAGCCTGCCGGCAAGGCACCCGTGCCACTGATCCAGAACGAGTTGACTGGCTGCTGGCGTTGGGCGGCCCGCGCATCGTTCAGGGGATGCGTGTAAAGCAGCATCTGCATTTCGTTTTGCAGGCGACGCAGTGGGCGGGCGCTGTGCGAATCAGGCAGCCAGCCATCCACGCTGCGGCTCAGCACCCGGTCGAGTGAGGCGGTGGGCAGGTTGCGAAACAGCTCGCCTTCGGCCAGCCAGCGGTCCGGCGCCAGGTAATGCAGCGTGATGCCATCGGTCTCAAAATAAGGCTGCATGGCCGCCAGCAGGGCGCGGGATTCGTCCTCGCGCAAGGCCAGCGCTGCGGGGTCGGTCAGGGTG
>DASUIO010000074.1:0-2390 GCA_036279755.1 Polaromonas sp.
GACTGGCATGCCGAGGCGCTGGCGCGCGGCGGGTTCGACGCGCTGGTGATCAACACGGCGTGGCTGGGCGAAAAAATTTCCAGCCATTTTGACCGGCAGCCCATGCAGGACGGGCGTGTGCAGCCATCAGTTTGCTACTCCCACGAAGGCGCGGACTTTGGCGGCGCGCTGGAAACGGCAGGCGGCATTGCCCGCGCGCTGCCGCTGCTGGGCGAAGTCTTCTGGGTACTGGCGGGCGATGTGTTTATGCCGGGTTTCGAGTTCTCGCGTGACGCCGTCCGCCGCTTTGTCGCCGGCAACAAACTCGCCCACCTCTGGCTGGTGCCCAACCCCCCGCACAATCCGCGCGGCGATTTTGGACTGAGTTCCGACGGCCTCGCGCTGAATCCGCGGCCCGACGACCCGCAAGCACGCTACACCTTCAGCACCGTCGGCCTGTACCGGCGGGCGCTGTTCAGCGAGCTGCCGTTTGGCAACCCGCAAGGCCTCAAAGCCCCGCTGGCGCCGCTGTTGCGTGCAGCGATGGACAATCAAGGCGTGAGCGCCGAACTTTATGAGGGCGCTTGGGCCGATGTCGGCACACCCGCCCGCCTGGATGAACTGAACCAACCCACCACCAACGGAAGTCCCCACTCACCATGAGCAGCACACCGATCACCCCCGCAATTTATGCCAAGCGCCGCGCATCAATAGCGCGCGCCCTGAAAGCCGCTGGCGGCGGCATCGCCGTGCTGCCCACTGCCCCCGAGGCGCAACGAAACCGCGACAACGACTTTCCCTACCGGCACGACAGCTACTTTTATTACCTGACCGGCTTCACTGAGCCGGGCGGCTGGCTGGTGATTCAAGCCAGCGGAAAGACCACGAAAAGTACGCTGTTTTGCAGGCCCAAAGATCTGGAGCGCGAGATCTGGGACGGCATCCGGCTGGGCCCCAAGGCCGCACCTGCGCAACTGGGCGTGGACGAAGCCTTCAGCGTGGAAGCGCTGGACGAAAAAATGCCCGAACTGCTGACGAATCAGAACGCCGTGTGGTTCCCCTTTGCCACGCACAAGGGCCTTGAAACCCAGGTGGACGGCTGGCTGAGCAAGGTGCGCGCCCGGGTTCGCTTTGGTGCTGAATGCCCGCAAAGCCAGCACGACTTGTGCGAGCTGCTCGACGAAATGCGCCTGGTGAAAGACAGCCACGAAATTTCGATTTTGCGGCGCGCCGGAAAAATTTCTGCCGGAGGCCATGTGCGCGCCATGCAGACCTCGGCTGCGCTGCTGCGCGATGGCATCAAAGGCGGGCTGCGCGAGTACCACCTCGAAGCCGAACTGCTGCACGAGTTCCGCCGCCACGGCTCGCCGTTTCCGGCCTACGGCAGCATCGTGGCGGCCGGTGCCAACGCCTGCATCCTGCACTACCGCGCGGGCGACGCCGAACTCAAAGCCGGCCAGCTTTGCCTGATCGATGCCGGTTGCGAACTCGACGGCTACGCCAGCGACATCACGCGCACCTTTCCGGCCGACGGCAAGTTCACACCAGCCCAGCGAACGCTTTATGAGATCGTGCTGGCGGCGCAGGAGGCCGCCGTCAAGGTCATACGCCCCGGCAAGCGCTTTACCGACCCGCACGACGCCGCCACGCGCGTGCTGATTGAAGGCATGCTGGAAACCGGTCTGCTGCATAAAGCCAAACACGGCAAGGTCGACGATGTGCTCGAATCAGGCGCCTACCGCCAGTTCTACATGCACCGCACCGGCCACTGGATGGGCATGGACGTGCACGACTGCGGCGACTACACCGAGCCCGGCAGCCGCCCGCGCGAAGAAAAAGATGCGCTGGGTGAGCGCGTGATGCGCAAGCCTTCACGCATCCTGCAGACCGGCATGGTGCTGACGGTTGAGCCCGGCATTTATGTGCGCCCGGCCAAAAACGTTCCCAGGGAATTCTGGAACATCGGCATCCGCATTGAAGATGATGCACTGGTTACGCACCAGGGCTGCGAGCTGCTGACGCGCGAGGTGCCGGTGGATGCAGACGAGATTGAGGCGCTGATGCGGGGGTGATCGAGTCGCAAGAGGCGAATATCACAAACCGTAGGGCAGGTATCGCCCGCATTCATCACGTGGCTGCTACTGCAGAATTTAAATCGCGGGAAGTGCTGTTTTGGTAGGCGAGACCTATCTGTTTTTCAATTGTGGTGCCATGGCTAATATTCTTATCATTTACTCAACCACCGATGGTCAGACTTTACGAATTTGCCAGCGGCTGCAACAGGTGATTGAACAACAATCGCATCAGGTCAGGCTCTTGCCCATTCAGGAATGGCCGGAGACTGACCTGTCAACATTCGACAAGATCGTCATTGGCGCCAGCATCCGTTACGGCAAGCACGGTCCGCTGGT
>DASUIO010000075.1:0-10396 GCA_036279755.1 Polaromonas sp.
GGTGCGGTAGGTGATCTTCTGGGCAAAATCGTTGCCCTTGCCAAACTCTTCGCGCAGGATTTCGACAATCTTTTCGGCGTGGTTGTCGTCTTTGGCAAACACGATGGTCTTGGGCACTTCGGTGCGGCCGGGGAAGATCTCCAGCGGAAGCTTGTCGCGGAAGGTACGAACGATGGTGCGGATCTGATCCGGCGTTTGCACGGCGCGGTCCAGCGCGTCGGCGTCGTAGGCCATGTCTTCATCCAGCTCTTGCCAGCGGGTTTTGCGGGTGAGGCGGTCGCGGTAGCCGACGGAGTAGCCAGCTTCGACCTGGCTGCCCGATTCGCTGACCTGGGTGCGGATGCGGTACACGTCGTAATTGACGTTGACGCCATCGGCCACGGCCTGCTGGTGGCCGTATTCCATGACCAGGTTCTGGTTGAAGAAGCCGAAGGTCTGCTTGCTGGGCGTGGCGGTGAGGCCGATCAGGTAGGCATCAAAGTACTCCAGCACCTGGCGCCACAGGTTGTAGATGCTGCGGTGGGCTTCGTCGGTGACGATGATGTCAAAGGTCTCTATGGGGAAGGCGGGGTTGTAGCCGATGGGGTCGGGTTTGGCGAACAGGTTACCGAGGCCATCGACGCTTTGCTCGTCGTCCTCGGGCGCCAGCTCGCGGCCTTTGAGCATGCTGAACAGGCGCTGGATGGTGCAGATGGTGACGCGTGCTGTCGTGTCGAGCTGGTTGCTGGTGAGGTGCTGGACGATGTATTCCTCGCCAAACTTGTAGTTGTTGTAGGGCGAGGTGTATTGGTCAAACTCTTTTTTCGTCTGCCGCCCGAGGTTGCCGCGGTCCACCAGAAACAGCACGCGCTTGGCGCCGGCGAACTTGATGAGGCGGTAAATGAAGCTGATGCTGGTAAAGGTCTTGCCGCTGCCGGTGGCCATCTGGATCAGGGCGCGGGGCTTGTTGGCTTTGAGCGAGGCTTCGAGGTTGCGGATGGCGATTTTCTGCGCGGGCCACAGGCCGTCTTCGATCAGCGGCGGCATGGCTTGCAGGCGGGCGAGAAAGGTGGCCGCGCTGGACGCAGTGACCGCAAAGCCGGGGCTGGCTTCACTGACGCTGGCGGGCGTGGCGGGGCCGGTGTGGACGGCGGCTGAGGTTTGCCAACCCGAGGCGGGCAGGTCTTTCAAATACCCGGCCAGCGTTTCGGGCCGGTGAAAGGCGAAGACGCTGCGGGCGCGGGGCTGCGGGTCCAGCCCCTGGGTGAAGTGGGTCTCGATGCCGGTGGATTCGTAGCTGAACGGCAAGGGCCTGCGCCAGGCGGGCAGCGTGGCGGGCAGGCCCTGGGCGTAACGGGCGGACTGCACTTCCACGCCGGTGAGGGTGGCGCCTTCCTTCTTGGCTTCGATCACGCCAGCGGCTTTGCCATCGAGGTAGAGCAGGTAGTCGGCATAGCCAAAGCCGGCGTTAAGGGGGAATTCGCGCAGCGCCACGCCTCGCGCGGCGTGAATGTTGGCGTCATTCATATGGCAGACGTGCCAGCCTGCTTGCATGAGTAGCGCATCAATGCTTTGTCTGGCTTTGGCTTCTGGTGTCATTCCCGCTCCGTTGTAGGGCATTCTAGGGGAGCACGGGGCTTTCCAACTCCCTGATTGCCCTGTGCAATGCGAGCATCAGCAGCTTTGTAGCGGGGTGACGGAGCGCCGGCATATCTGGCTGGCCAGTCAAACGACGGTCCGGGTGGTAGAAACCGGGCCTGAAATACAGTCAAAACGCCCTTGAAGAGGCATTTGACGCCGCAGGCTCTGCTGCTTTTCCTACAAACACCGACGGAACTAAAAGCCAATATCAGAGACTAACTTATAACGGTTTGAGGTCAGTGTGGATTAGCCTGGCCCTATCGATGCCATTGAACCTATTGCTTAGCACTCTCTCCAATAGACTGCTAATATTTGACATTAGATAAAAGGAGTTCTGCTATGTCTCACACTCTTTCCCCCAAAGCGATGACGACCGCCAGCCATGCCGTGGCCACCGTCAATCCCTGGTCGCTGGTTCCCCCACTGGGCAACCTGGACGCTTATATTTCCGCTGCCAACCGGCTTCCCATGCTCACCCTGGAGCAGGAGCAGGAATTTGCCAGAAATCTGAGAGACAACAACGATCTTGACTCGGCCGGTAAGCTGGTGCTTTCCCACTTGCGTCTGGTGGTGTCGATTTCCCGCAGATACCTGGGCTATGGGCTGCCGCACGGCGACCTGATCCAGGAAGGCAACATCGGCCTGATGAAGGCGGTCAAACGGTTTGACCCCGACCAGAATGTGCGCCTGGTCAGCTATGCCATGCACTGGATCAAGGCCGAGATTCACGAGTACATCCTGAAGAACTGGCGCATGGTCAAGGTGGCGACCACCAAAGCCCAGCGCAAGCTGTTTTTCAACCTGCGCTCGATGAAGCAGGGGTTCAAGGACGATGCCGATGTGGCAACGCACCGCGACACGCTGACCGATGACCAGATTAACTCGATGGCGAAAACGCTGAACGTCAAGCGCGAGGAAGTCATCGAGATGGAGCAGCGCATGTCGGGCGGCGACGTGCTGCTGGACCCGAGCCCCAGCGATGACGGCGAAGATGCTTTTGGCCCGATTGCCTACCTGGCCGACGCCTCGCAGGAGCCGACGGCCTTGATAGAGTCGCGCCAGCGTGACAACCTGGCCTCAGGCGGTATTGCGGCCGCGCTGGAAGACCTGGACGCCCGTTCGCGCCGCATTGTGGAAGAGCGCTGGCTCAAGGTGAACGACGATGGCTCGGGCGGCATGACGCTGCACGATCTGGCGGCCGTGTACCAGGTCAGCGCCGAGCGAATTCGCCAGATTGAAGTGGCGGCCATGAAGAAAATGAAAAAGACGCTGGCAAGCTATGCCTGAGGGGCATCCCTGATAGAGCCGGTTGAAGTTGACTCGGGCCTGCACCCTTCAAGGTGCAGGCCTTTTTCATGGCCCGGCTCAGGGGTTCTTGAGCAGCAGCCGGATGTCGGACGCCAGCGCTTCAGCACCACCACCGTAGCGGCTGTACAGCCGAATGCGGCCTTTGACATCAAATATGTAGCTGCCTGCCGAATGATCCATGGTGTAGCTGCCTGGCGTTTTGCCATCGACTTTTTTGTAATAGACCTTGAAGTCTTTGGCGACTTCGGGCAACTGGTCCATACTGGGACGCAGCGCCAGAAAAGTGGGGTCAAAGTTGCCCATGTAAGCTTTAAGCACCTCCGGGGAGTCCCGCTCGGGGTCAACTGTGATGAAGATCGCCTGCAGCTTGTCACCATCGGGACCCAGCAGTTGCTTGATCTGCGCCATTTCGGCCAGGGTGGTTGGGCAGACGTCAGGGCACTGGGTGTAGCCAAAAAACACCACCACGATCTTGCCGGCAAAGTCCTTGAGCGTGCGCAGCTGGCCGTTGTGGTCCACCAGGGAAAAGCCCTGTGCGTAGTCAGCGCCGGTCAGGTCAATGCTCTTGAACTGCAGCTTGTCAGGGCTGCAAGCTGTCAAAACGCCGGTGGTCAATGTCACGGCAAGCGCGCCAGCCAGCCATTGAGCGGCCGTGCGGCGGTTGAGAGGCGGCAGTGAAGTTTTCATACGAAATAGTGGTCCAGCAGCAGCGCTGCAAATAAAACCGAGAGATGAATCAGTGAAAATCGGAAGGTCTTGCGCGCCAGTGCATCGGAGTAATTGCGCCACAAGCGCCAGGCATACCCACTAAAACCGATGCTGAGCACCACGGCAGCCACCAAATAGAGCCAGCCGCTCATCTTGAAAACAAAGGGCATCAGGCAAGCGGCGAACAGCACCAGGGTGTACAAAAACACCTGCAAACGGGTGAATTCATTGCCATGTGTGACGGGCAGCATGGGCAAGCCCGACTTGCGGTAGTCCTCGACGCGATAGAGCGCCAGCGCCCAGAAGTGCGGCGGCGTCCAAAGAAAAATGATCAGGAACAAAATCAGCGCTTCAGGGGCTACCGAGCCGGTCATGGCGGTCCAGCCCAGCACTGGCGGCATGGCGCCCGAGGCACCGCCAATCACGATGTTTTGGGGTGTCAGCGGTTTGAGAATCACGGTGTAGACCACCGCGTAGCCCACAAAGGTGGCAAAGGTCAGCCACATGGTGAGTGGATTGACCCACACATACAAAATTGCTGAGCCCGCAGCACAGAGGCCGGCAGAAAATGTCAGTGTGAGCGAATTACTGAGATCGCCCCTGGCCGTAGGCCGCCAGGCGGTGCGCCGCATTTTGGCGTCAATCTGCTGCTCGACCAGACAATTGAACGCCGCTGCGGCACCGGCGACCAGCCAGATGCCGACACAGGCGACCCCTGCGAGCCTCACCTCGGCCCATGTCGGAACGCCGGGAACCGCCAGCACCATGCCAATCAAGGCACAAAACACAATGAGCTGCACCACGCGCGGCTTGGTCAGCGCGTAAAACTGGCCGAACCTGGACGGGATGCGGCGCGCGGGAGCCGATGCGGCGGGCGGGTGACTGGGGTTCATGCGGGCCGTCTTGAAGGATTAAATGTTGACGCAGGCACCGTCTCAGGGGCGCTGCGACTTGAAAAAAGAACACCGGTGAGCAGCACCACCAGCGCAGCAGCGCCGCCGGTGTGCATGACTGCCGCCAGCAGCGGCCAGCCCAGCACCACATTGCTCAGGCCAGTGGCGGTCTGCAACAAGGTCAGGCCAGCCAGGTAGCGTGCCTGCTTGCGAAAGGCGGGCACACGATGCAAGCTGAAGGCCAGCGCCAAAAGCACCGCAAATACCCCATAAGCGGCCAGCCGATGGGCGTAGTGAATGGCTGTGAGCGCCTCAAAGCTGATGTAGGCGCCCTCATGGCCCACGCCCAATTCGCGCCACAGCGTGAAGCCCTGCTTGAAATCCATGGCTGGCCAGAATGAATTCTGGCAACTGGGGAAGTCTGTGCAGGCAAGCACCGCGTAGTTGGTACTGACCCAGCCGCCCAGGGCAATCTGCAGCCACAGCACCGCAAATGCGGCGATGACAAAGAGCCGGGTGCCGGCGCTCAAGGACGTGACCGTATCCGCTGACTTTTCATCCCCCCGTGCATAGCGCGCCGACTGCGCCCTCAGCAGCACCAGCATGACCAGGCCACCGAGCAGGTGCAGCGTGACAATGGCCGGAAACAGCTTCATGGTGACCGTGAGTGCGCCGAATGCGCCCTGCAGACAAACCCAGACGAGCGTTGCCGTAGGCCACCATGGCGACACGGGGACGCGCTTGCGTTCGCGCCAGTTGCTCAAGGTCAGCATGAGAATGAGGACCCCCACACCGGTGGCCAGGTAGCGATGGATCATCTCTATCCAGGCTTTGGAATGCGTGACCGGTCCGGTGGGCATGGCGCTTTGCGCGGCGTCTATATGCAGCTGCGCGCCGACCGGGCTGGCGCTGCCATAGCAGCCGGGCCAGTCGGGGCAGCCCAGGCCAGAATCGGTCAGCCGGGTAAAGGCGCCAAAAATCACCAGATCGAAGGTCAAAAACAAGGTGAGCAGCGTCAGCACCCGCAGGCGCTGCGCCACCGACGCGTTCTTGTTGCGCAGCCAGATCCAGGCCAGCGGCCCGAGTGCCACGGCCAGGCCCATGAGCATCAGGCGCAGGGCCGGACTCAGATCGTAAAGAGCGGTTGTGGGCATGGTGTGAAAGTGGAACGGCGCATTAACGTGAAACTAGCGCCCCGCCTGGTCCCAGCTGCTGGAGGCGCGCAACAAGCGCTCCAGATCGCGCTTGGCTTTGGCCGCGTCGGCCGCGTCCAGGTCCGCCGGAAAGCGCATCATCCAGTTGCCGAGCGGATCGACCAGGTAGAGGTGGTCTTGCAAACGCTGGCCCGCTGCGGGCTCCAGCCATTGCGCCAGCGCGGCAGGCGCCACGCGCAGCACCGTTGACGAGGCCAGTGCAGGTCGCAAGGCGTCGGGTATGGCCGCTTCGTCATTGATCAGCCAGACGCGGTCCACGCGGTCTTTTTCCTTGCCCAGCGCCTCGCGCAACTGGCGCTGAAAATAGAGATTTTTCTCGCAGTGCGTATCGCACGCACCGCCCGCCACACTCAGCAGCAACCATTGGCCCTTCAATGCCGTCAGCTCGCCGGCCTGGCCGTCCAGCGCTTGTGTAGCGATGACCGGCAGCGGACGCTGCGGATCGATCAGCTCGCCAAAGTTGCGGCGTCCCTCGGGCCGAATCACGTAGTAGGTGAAGTAGGAGGCGATCACCGGAGCGGCGCAAATGAGCAGCACAGCCAGCATTTTCCATCGGCCCGCTGCGGTATTCGGCGCCAGGGTACCGGACCGATCCAGCATCGGCATGGCGTGCACCGTCAGGCCCAGGGGCTGGTCTTGCGCCGCAAGGCTGGCAGCGGCTTTGCCACGGGGTAAGGAAGATTCGGCTTGCTCGTTGGTCACAGGTGTTGATCGCGGCGTTGGATGCGCGATGGGGTAAGTGATTTGTTGCGGAAAGGAAGAATCAGTTGAAACCAGCCATACAGGATGAGCACCAGACTGCACAGGCCAAACCACTGAAAGGCATAACCGTAGTGTTTGTCCACACCCAGATTGGGCGCTGCCCATTCGCGCAGCAGGCCGTCGTCAGCGACACCCGTCTGCAGCAATGACACCTCCATCAGTGGCAAGCCAGTTTGAGCCGTGAATGCAGGGATATCGATATTTTGCCGGATACGGCCGCTCTCCACACCTTTGAACTCATAGAGCTTGGAAGGTGGCGGGGCAATCCGGCCGCGGACCGTGACGGGCCCCAAGGGCGTTGAAATGTCAGGCAAGCGCGTACGGTCCAGAAAATCGCGCTGCACCCAGCCGCGTTGCACCAGAATGACCTGCGAGCTGCCCTCAAGCACCAGCGGCGTGACCACCACAAAACCGGATTTGCCGCTCATGGGCCGGTTGTCCAGGTACACCGTGTGCTCGGCTCGCCAGCGGCCTTTCAGGTTGGCCTGCCGGTGGAGGATGCCGGCCAGGTTTTCCGCAGCGGTCAGCGCCCGCGCATCAAGGATGGCGAGATTGCCCTGCGACTCGATGGCCGCCTGGAGCGCCTCTTTCTGGGCGGCCCGGCGCAATTGCCACTGGCCCAGCGAAAACGTTGTTCCCGCCACCAGCACGGCGGCCAGCGTGATCAGCCAGCGCCGGGGCGAGTGCAATGTGGCGGTCATGGGCAGATAATCCGGTTCATGACTTATCTCGTTGCACTGGCATTTATCGCCATCATCGGCAGCCTGGCCTCTGCGCTCTTTTTCATGTTGAAAGACGGCGCCAACGGCAAACGCAAAACCAGCAGCATGGCGCGCGCGCTGGCGCTTCGCGTCGGGTTTTCGGTATTGCTGTTTGTCGGCATTCTGATTGCGTGGAAACTGGGTTATATCCAGCCTACCGGGATTCCGGCGGGCAAATAAAAAACTGAAGGAATAAAAACAAAGGCCGCATTGAGCGGCCTTCGTTTTTATTGTCGCACCTTAGGCCAACTTCACAGCCAGTAAATGAGGGTGTAAAGGCCCAGCCACACCACGTCCACAAAGTGCCAGTACCAGGCCGCACCTTCAAAGCCGAAATGTTTCTCAGGCGTGAAATGTCCTTTTTGCAGGCGCAGGGTGATGAACAGCAGCATCAGCATGCCGACAAACACGTGAAAACCGTGAAAGCCCGTCAATATGTAAAAGGTTGAGCCATACACGCCAGACGTGAGCTTGAGGTTGAGTTCGGAATAAGCGTGGAAATACTCGTAGCCTTGCACAGACAGGAAGGTGATTCCCAGCAGCACGGTCAACCACATGAATGCAATGGTCCGGCCGCGATGGTTTTCGCGCAGGGCATGGTGGGCAATCGTCAGGGTCACGCCGGAACTCAGCAGCAGCGCGGTGTTGATGGTGGGCAACCAAAACGGCGTCATGGTTGTGAAAGGCTCCACGATGCCCGCTGGCGACGCGGTCGCACCGGCGGCCAGGCTGGGCCAAACCGCCTTGAAATCCGGCCACAGCAAAGCATTGTCCAGGCTACCCAGCGCCGGCACCGAGTGCGCGCGGGCCCACCAGAGCGCCGTGAAAAAAGCCCCGAAGAACATGACCTCGGAGAAAATGAACCAACTCATGCTCCAGCGGTAGGACAGGTCAATTTTGTGACCATACTGCCCCCCCTCACTTTCAGCCACGGCTTCGCTGAACCATTGGTACAGCACGCCCAGCCACCACAACATGCCGAAGGCCAGGGCGTATTTGCCCCATTCAACGCCATTGATCCACTGGGCAGCGCCAAGGATCACAAAAAACAGCCCGAAGGCGGCAAAAGCAGGATGCCGCGACGGGTTGGGTACAAAATAATAGGGTGTAGCACCGTGTGTTGTTGAACTCATTTCAGCTCCATTACTTCCAATTTTCTTTCATCTTCCGGGTGCAGGGGTCGGCCTTATTTGGCCACCACCCAGTTCACCAATACGATCAGGCCCACGACAAAGATCAACACGCCCACGATGCCTGCGGCAACGATGTGAAACGGATTGACGCGCGCCAAATCTTCCTGCGATTCACTTCGCTTGCGAATACCCAAAAATGACCAGGCGACAGTTTTGAGACTGCGCCAGAACGATGATGCAGCCGCGGCATCTCCGCCCTTGACCGGATCGCTCATGCACCGACTTTCACCGCCGCAGAGACCTGCGCATCCGCAGTGGAAGCGCTTGGTGCCGGTGGCGTTTTTCCGCCCACCTCAAAAAAGGTGTACGACAGCGTGATGGTGGTGACGTCTTTCGACAGCTTGGGGTCAATGAAAAAGACCACAGGCCACTGTTTCTTTTCCCCGGGCTGCAGGGTGTACTGGTTGAAGCAGAAACACTCTAGCTTATTAAAGTAGGCGGCGGCTTGCGCCGGCGCGTAGCTGGGAATTGCCTGCGCGGCCATGACGCGGTCTTGTACGTTCTGAAACTCGTACATCACGGTGGTGAGTTCGCCAGGATGCACCTGCAGTGCATTTCGAGCCGGCTTGAAATGCCATGGGCCACGCGAGTTCGCGTCGAACTCGACCGTGATGGTGCGGGTCAGGTCGACTTGGGTATTGGCAGGCAGCTTGGGTTTTGCGCCAGGGAATTGCTGCTCGGACAAAGCCAGCACATTGATGCCGGTGATCTCGCAAATGGCCTTGTAAATGGGCACGAGCGCGTAGCCGAAGGCGAACATGCCAAGCACGATCACACCCAGCTTTCCCACCATCTTGAAGTTTTCGCGCTTGAGCATCAGAGTTGTATCGGTTTGAGCTATTGGGTCTGTTTAACCGGCTCAGGGGCCCAGAAAACTCATCTTGACCATAAAGCCGATGAAAAACACCAGCGCCACCGACGCCAGTATCAGTGCCAGCCGCCGGTTGCTTTTCTTTTGCTCAGGTGTCATGGTGTGCCTAGCCAATCACGCGGGTTGCCGTGACGTCCAGCCTGGGTGGAGTTTCAAAGGTGTGGAAAGGTGCAGGTGAAGGCACTTCCCATTCCAGGCCTTCGGCGCCTTCCCAGGGTTTTTGGGGCGCCTTTTCACCCTTGCCCATCATGGTAGGCAGCACGATGAAAAAGAAGAAGTAAACCTGGGCAAAACCAAAGGCAAAGGCGCCGACACTGGCTATGGCGTTGAAGTCGGCGAACTGCATCGGGTAGTCGGCATAGCGACGGGGCATGCCGGCCAGACCCAGGAAGTGCATGGGGAAGAACGTCACATTGAACGCAATGATGCTCCACCAGAAGTGGATCTTGCCGCGCGTTTCGCTGTACATCACGCCGGTCCACTTGGGCGACCAAAAGTAGAAGCCGGCAAACATCGCAAACAAGGAGCCGGCCACCAGCACATAGTGGAAGTGGGCGACCACATAGTAGGTGTCCTGAACCTGGAGGTCGATGGGGGCCACGGCCAGTATCAGTCCGGTGAACCCGCCCATGGTGAACACGAAGATAAAGCCCACGGCAAACAGCATGGGGGTTTCAAAAGTCATGGAGCCGCGCCACATGGTGGCGACCCAGTTAAAAACTTTCACGGCTGTAGGCACAGCGACCAGCATCGTCGAGTACATGAAGAACAACTGGCCGGTCACCGGCATGCCGGTGGCGAACATGTGGTGCGCCCACACGACGAAGGACAAAATGGCGATCGACGCAGTGGCATACACCATGGAAGCGTAGCCAAACAGCCTCTTGCGCGCGAAGGTCGGCACGATCTGGCTGATGATGCCAAAAGCCGGCAGGATCATGATGTACACCTCAGGGTGGCCAAAGAACCAGAAGATGTGCTGGAACATCACCGGGTCACCGCCGCCAGCGGGGTTGAAAAAGCTGGTGCCAAAGTGGCGGTCGGTCAGCGTCATGGTGATGGCACC